>CANGML010000073.1 GCA_947454585.1 Comamonadaceae bacterium | reverse complement strand
GAAAGCACCATGGCTGGCTTACAAAAAAACACCCCTGCACCCCAAGACATCACGGTGCATGGTGCATCGCGCGTGTTGGAAGTCAGCTTTGCGGACGGCGCGCGTTTTCGCATCCCCTTTGAGCTCATGCGCATCTACAGTCCCTCTGCCGAAGTGCAGGGTCATGGCCCGGGCCAAGAGGTTTTGCAAACCGGCAAACGTGAGGTGGGCTTAGAAGGCCTTGAGCCGGTCGGCAACTACGCCATCAAACCTACCTTCAGCGATGGCCACGACAGTGGGTTGTTCACTTGGGAATACCTCTATTTCTTGGGCTCTGAGCAAGACCAACTGTGGGCCGACTACCAGCGTCGTTTGCGCGAGGCGGGCAGGGGCCGTGACGACCCCATGCCAGAGAAGGCAGGCGCCGGGTGTAGTACCCACGCGCATTGACACCATTAAAAATATGAGCAGCACCCATTTCGGTTTTAAAACCGTCGACGACAAAGAAAAAGCCCAACACGTGCGCGGCGTGTTTGATTCGGTCGCATCCAAATACGATGTGATGAACGACCTCATGTCCGCAGGCCTACATCGCCTTTGGAAGCGATACACCGTGATGGTGGCCGATTTGCGAGAGGGCTCGCAAGTGCTCGACATTGCAGGCGGCACGGGTGACTTGGCCATGGCCTTCGCCAAGAAGGTCGGCAAAACAGGTTGTGTAGTCCATACGGACATCAACGAAGCGATGTTGCGCACTGGGCGTGACCGCTTGCTCGACCACGGTTTAGTGCTGCCCACCTTGGTTTGCGATGCCGAAAAGCTGCCGTTTCCCGACAACCATTTCGACGTCGTCAGCGTGGCCTTTGGTCTGCGCAACATGACCCATAAAGACGCCGCCCTGCGCGAAATGTGCCGTGTGCTCAAGCCTCAAGGCAAGCTGTTGGTGTTGGAGTTTTCCAAAGTGGCCAAGCCGCTGGAGAAAGCCTATGACTGGTACTCCTTCAACATCTTGCCTAAGTTGGGCCAGATGATTGCGGGTGATGCCTCGAGTTACCAATATTTGGCCGAGTCCATTCGCATGCACCCCGGCCAAGAAGAGCTCAAAGCCCTTATGAAACAAAATGGCTTTGGTCATGTGGACTTTCACAACATGAGCGCCGGCGTGGTCGCGCTTCATGTTGGAATCAAGTGCTGATGAAGAACGACCAGCGATCGACAACAGGAGATGACGCAATGAAAAAACTTTTGACAGCTATTTTTGTGGTGGCCATGGCTTTTGCCAGCCTGCATGCTGAGGCCGCCAAACGTTTGGGCGGTGGCAAGTCCATGGGGCAGCAATCCAACAATGTGACGCAGCGGGAGGCCGCTAAGCCAGCCCCTGCGGCTGCACCCACTGCCGCGCCAACAGCAGCCCCTGCGGCTCCCACGGCCACTCCACCTGCCGCTGCGCCCAGTCGCTTTGGCGGCATGGGTGGCATGCTCGGTGGCTTAGCCGCTGGCCTTGGTCTCGCTTGGTTGGCACACTCGCTCGGCTTTGGTGCTGAGTTCGGTCAGTTCTTGATGTTTGGTTTGCTCGCCTTGGTGGTGATGGTGGTGATCGGCATGGTCATGCGTCGTCGTCAATCTCCGGAAGCCAGCAACACCAGCCCCTATGCTTTTGAGGGCGCCGGTGCTCCTGTCAATCCCAACACCTTGCCGCAGTACAACCCCAAAAACGTGGGCAATGACTCGTCTGCGCGCCCCATGGATACGCAGTCCAACTTCACACCTGTGGCAGCAGGGGCTGCAGGCGGTTCAATGATCGGTGCGAGCTTGGGCGGCAGCCAGACCTGGGGTGTGCCTGCTGACTTTGACACCGTTGGCTTTGTCAATGCGGCCAAACAAAACTTCATGACCTTGCAGCAGGCGTGGGATCGCTCAGACATCTCTTCATTGCGCGTCATGATGACCGACACCATGTTGGAAGAAATCAAAGCCCAATTGGCCGAGCGCGAAGCCACTGCCAATGGCCAAGTCAACCAGACCGACGTGGTCACCCTTGACGCCCGCTTGTTGGGCATCGAAGACTTGGGCCAAAGCTACATGGCCAGCGTGGAGTTCTCCGGTCTTATCCGTGAAGAGCCGTCCTCCGGTCCGACGCCGTTCCGTGAAGTGTGGAACATGACCAAGCCCAAAGACGGCAGCTTGGGTTGGCTCGTCGCAGGCGTCCAAGCCCTGCAATAAGGAATAATTGGGGACTATGGCAACACAGTCTCCTTTTTCTTGGTTGGTCGATGCAGCAGACACACTGCGCACCCAACTCCCCAAAGATTTCTCACCGTCCTTTACACCGCCCGCTTGGGTGGTGTCTGAGGTGCAGCAGCGTGTGGTTCTTTTGTTGAACCATGTGCTCATGCAAGAGCCTGCTGCACGCGAGCGCTTGCAGCGTCAAAAAGGCCGCCACGTCCAAGTGTGTTGGCGTGACCAAATTTTCCAATGTGTGTTTACCCCTGCGGGTTTGGTTGAATTCATCGCCCCCGAGGCAGCAGGCAAAGCTGCTGACTTGGTGTTGCGTGTCAATGAGCCATCGCCATTTGCGCTGGTCAAGACGGTGCTGCAAGGGGAGAAGCCAGCCATCCGCATCGAAGGCGATGTGCAACTGGCTGCCGAAGTCAATTGGCTGATCGACCATGTGCGCTGGGACCCCGAAGAAGACGTGGCCCGCCTCATCGGCGATGCACCCGCCCACACCTTGGTCCAAACCGCCAAGCGCGTGGTGGACGCCCTGCGTAACTTTGTACAACAACAAAGCAAAAAGGCCGCGTCATGATGACCCGTTTGCTGCGCGGGGTTTACATCGTGTTCATCGTGCTGCGCTATGGCTTGGATGAGCTGGTGCTCACCAGTTTCCAAAAGCCTGGCCTGCGGTTGTTGGCGCGCATTGTGTCCATCGGACGCGATTTGTCGGCGCCGCGTGGCCAGCGTTTGCGTGAAGCGCTCGAGCACCTCGGTCCCATTTTTGTGAAGTTCGGCCAGGTGCTGTCAACCCGCCGCGATTTGTTGCCTCCCGACATTGCTGACGAGTTGGCGCTGTTGCAAGACCGTGTGCCACCGTTCCCGTCCAACGCGGCTGTGGCCATCATTGAGCGGTCGTTTGGTCGTCCACTCAACGAGATTTTCGTGTCCTTTGAGCACAAGCCCGTGGCCAGTGCGTCTATTGCGCAAGTGCACTTTGCTGTCGTCAAAGACCGTCATGGCTCGCAGCGCGAAGTCGCTGTCAAGGTGCTGCGCCCGGGCATGTTGACCGTGATCGACAAAGACCTGAGCCTCTTGCGCATGATGGCGGCTTGGGTTGACCGTTTGTCGGCCGATGGCAAACGCTTGAAGCCTCGTGAAGTGGTGGCCGAGTTTGACAAGTACTTGCACGATGAACTTGACTTCGTGCGCGAAGCCGCCAATGCTGCGCAACTGCGCCGCAACATGGAGGGCCTCAACTTGGTGCTGATTCCCGAGATGATTTGGGACTTCTGCCACAACGACGTCATCGTGATGGAGCGCATGAACGGCGTGCCCATCAGTCAGACGGACCGCTTACGCGCAGCTGGCGTGGACATCCCCAAGCTTGCGCGCGACGGTGTGACCATCTTTTTCACCCAGGTGTTTCGGGATGGTTTCTTCCACGCCGACATGCACCCAGGCAACATCCAAGTGAGCCTCGAGCCTGCCACCTTTGGTCGCTACATCTCACTCGACTTTGGCATCGTGGGCACGCTCACCGAGCATGACAAAGAATACTTGGCACAAAACTTCACCGCCTTTTTTCGCCGCGATTACAAGCGCGTGGCCGAGTTGCATGTGGAGTCAGGCTGGGTGCCCGCCGACACACGTGTCGACGAGTTGGAGTCTGCGGTGCGTGCGGTATGCGAGCCTTACTTTGACCGACCCTTGAAAGAAATTTCATTAGGCATGGTGTTGATGCGCTTGTTCCAAACTTCGCGGCGTTTCAATGTCGAGATTCAGCCACAACTCGTGTTGCTGCAAAAAACCTTGCTCAACATTGAAGGCTTAGGCCGTCAGCTCGATCCCGAGCTAGATTTGTGGAACACCGCCAAACCGTTTTTGGAAAAGTGGATGCTGGAGCAAGTCGGCCCCAAAAAGCTCTGGGACCAACTGCGTGCCGAGGCGCCCCGCTATGCCAAGCTCATTCCCGAATTGCCGCGCTTGGTGCACGACTTTTTGAAGCGTCGCCACAACGAGGACAACCCCCAGTTGCAACAGCTCATCGACGAACAACGCCGCACCAACCGCATGTTGCAACGCCTGATGTGGACAGGAGGTGGTTTCTTGTTGGGCTTGGTAGCCATGCAGGTCTTTGTTCGTTTGCACTAAACATATGTTGCTCACACTCGTCATCGTCTATTTACTGGTCACCATTGCCATTGGTTTGATGGCGGCCAAGCGCGTTCAAAACTCTTCTGACTTTGCCATTGCGGGGCGGCATTTGCCCATGGCCATGATCGTCACCACCACTTTTGCGACGTGGTTTGGCTCTGAAACCGTGCTGGGAATCCCCGCTAAGTTTGTCAACGGGGGTTTGCACGGCGTGATCGAAGACCCCTTCGGTGCCGGCTTTTGCCTCATCTTTGTGGGCTTGTTTTTTGCGGGCAAGCTCTACCGCATGACGCTCCTGACGATCAGTGATTACTTTCGTGAGCGCTATGGCCGCAAGGTCGAGGTGGCTTGCTCGCTCATCATCATGGTCAGTTATTTGGGTTGGGTGTCGGCGCAAGTCACGGCCTTGGGCCTCGTGTTTAACTTGTTGTCCGATGGCGTGGTCAGCATGGAATTGGGCATGGTCATTGGTGTGGTCTCCATCTTGGCTTACACCTTGTTTGGGGGCATGTGGTCAGTGGCCATCACCGACTTCATTCAAATGATCATCTTGGTGGTCGGTCTGTCCATCTTGGCCGTGTTTGCCGCCGACCAAGCGGGCGGTGCGGACAAAGTGGTGGCACTCGCCATCAGCCAAGACATGTTCAAGTTCTGGCCAGAGCCGACCCTGAAAGATATTTTGTTTTTCTTCGCCTCAGCCATCACCATCATGCTGGGCTCTATTCCTCAGCAAGATGTGTTTCAACGTGTCATGTCGGCCAACAGCATCAAGGCCGCCACCCAAGGCCCTGTGATTGGTGGCATTTGCTACATCTTGTTTGCGTTTGTGCCCATGTTTTTGGTGGTCAGCGCCATGATCATCATGCCCGAGCAGGCCAGTGCTTTGATCGTCGATGACCCACAAAAAGTCCTGCCCACGCTGGTGATGACGCAGATGCCGTTTGTCATGCAAGTGCTGTTCTTTGGTGCCTTGCTGTCGGCCATCAAATCATGTGCTTCAGCGACCTTGCTCGCGCCCAGCGTGACCTTCACCGAAAACATTTGGCGTCAATTTCATCCCCACCAGAGCGACCAGCAAGAGCTACGTGCGATGCGCGTGACGGTGTTGGTGTTCAGCCTGCTGGTGCTGGGCTACGCCATTCGCATGCAAGGAACCTCGATCTACGAAATGGTCTCCGGTGCTTACCAAGTGACCCTGGTCGGCGCCTTTGTGCCGCTCACCTTTGGCTTGTACTGGAAGCGTGCCACCACCCAAGGCGCCATCGTTGCCTTGGTGTTGGGTTTGCTCACCTGGGGCTTGTTCTTGGCCACGCCAGCGGGTCAGGAGTTTCCGGCTCAATTGGCGGGTGTGTTGGCCAGTTTGACGGGGATGTGGATGGGTTCCTTGGGCCCACAAGCCATCCGCAACGTCCATGGCAGCCATCACAAGCTGGCAGGCGTCGCCTAAGACAAACTGGCCCTTGAAATAGGGCCGGGCGCCTATAATTCAGGGTTTTACCGAATCACCCTCGCCATGCCTATTTACGCCTACAAATGCGGCTCCTGCGGCCATGCCAAGGACGTCCTGCAAAAAATTTCAGACGCACCGTTGACCGACTGTCCCGCCTGCGCAAAGCCCTCGTTTTCTAAGCAACTCACCGCAGCGGGCTTTCAGCTCAAAGGCTCGGGTTGGTACGCCACCGACTTCAAGGGCGGCGCGGCAGCCACGTCTGTGCCAGCCGCCGGCGCTGCTGCGGCTAGCGACAGCCCCTCTGCCAGCCCCAGTTCTGGCAGCAGCACCGATACCGCGTCTAGCAGTTCCGCCGCCCCCGCCGTTGCCGGCGGTTGTGCCACGGGTTGCGCTTGCCACTAATTTTTCAACACCACCAAACACGTCATGCCAATTAAAAAATACCTGCTCGCCGGCCTCTTGGTCTGGACGCCATTGGCTATCACCGTCTGGGTGTTGACTTGGCTCGTGGGCGTGATGGATGGCATCTTCATTGATACCGTCTCCAAGTTCCGCCCCTTGGTGTCGCAAAACACCGTCACCGACTTGCGCAGCATGACCGGCCTGGGCGTCGTCTTGGTGCTGCTGGTGTTGTTGCTCACCGGCGCCTTGGCCTCGAATGTGTTGGGCAAATGGTTGGTGCGTCAATGGGACAAGCTGTTCACCCATATCCCCATCGTCAAGTCGATTTACGCCAGTGTCAAAAAGGTGTCGGACACCTTGTTCTCGAGCAACGGCAACGCGTTTCGCCAAGCTTTGTTGGTGCAGTACCCCCACGCAGGCATGTGGACCATCGCGTTCCAGACCGGCACGCCTGTGGGTGAAGTAGCCAGCAAACTCAACGGTGAGCACCTGAGCGTTTACGTGCCTACCACCCCCAACCCCACCAGCGGATTCTTTTTGCTGGTGCCACGCAGTGATGTCATCGAGCTCGACTTGAGCGTGGATGAAGCGCTGACGTACGTCATCTCCATGGGCGCTGTGTCTCCTAGCGCCCCCGCTATTAACCCCAAGAGAAACTAAACATGGCAATGCGTTCCCACTACTGCGGTCTTGTGACCGAAGCCCTCAATGGCCAAACCGTGAGCCTGTGCGGCTGGGTCAACCGTCGCCGTGACCATGGCGGCGTGATCTTCATTGACCTGCGTGACCGTGAAGGCTACGTGCAAGTCGTGTGTGACCCTGATCGTCCCGAGATGTTCAAAGTCGCCGAAGACGTGCGCAACGAGTTTTGTGTGCAAGTCAAAGGCGTGGTGCGTGCGCGCCCCGAAGGCACCACCAACGACGTATTGAAGAGCGGCAAGATTGAAGTGCTGTGCCAAGAGCTCATCGTGTTGAACCCCTCGGTGACGCCACCTTTCCAAATCGACGAAGACAACCTGTCGGAGACCACGCGTCTCACGCACCGTGTGCTCGACCTGCGTCGTCCCTACATGCAAAACAACCTGATGCTGCGCTACAAAGTGGCTATGGAAGTGCGCAAATACCTCGACGAAAACGGTTTTGTGGACATCGAAACCCCCATGCTCACCAAGAGCACGCCTGAAGGCGCACGCGATTACCTGGTGCCCAGCCGTGTGCACGACGGCCAGTTCTTTGCTTTGCCACAGTCGCCCCAGTTGTTCAAGCAGCTGCTGATGGTGGCGGGCTACGACCGCTACTACCAAATCACCAAGTGCTTCCGCGACGAAGACTTGCGCGCCGACCGCCAACCTGAATTCACCCAGATTGATATTGAAACCTCGTTCTTGAGCGAGGAAGAAATCCGCGACATGTTCCAAGGCATGATCAAGCGCGTGTTCCAAAACACCATCGGTGTGGACCTCGGCGAGTT
>CANGML010000072.1 GCA_947454585.1 Comamonadaceae bacterium | reverse complement strand
TCGTTGAACAAAATGTCAAACGCGAGCGTGGACTTGCCCGACCCCGACACCCCTGTGATGACGTTGAACTTGCCACGCGGAATGTCCACACTCAAGCTCTTCAGGTTGTGCTCCTTGGCGTTGATGATTTGAATAGAGCCTTCACCCATCGAAGCAGCACGAACGCCAGCACCCGCTGCCGGAGCAGTCGGTGTGCCGGGCAACGATTTTGAGCTAGCGTATGAGGCGCCCGGCATACCGGCTGCTTCGGCAGCCAACAGCCCAACAGAAGCCTTCACCTCGTCAATCTCATACACCACCCCCATCGACGCCGCGTAATCACGCAAGGCCTTGCCCGTATGTGACGTTGGGTGCAAGCGCACGCTCTCTGGCGTACCTTCCGCCACCAGCAAGCCCCCGGCATCACCACCTTCGGGCCCCAGGTCAATCAACCAATCACTGGCGCGAATCACGTCGAGGTTGTGCTCAATCACGATGAGCGAGTTGCCGTCTTCCAGCAAACGACGCATGGCGCGCATGAGTTTGGCGATGTCGTCAAAGTGCAAGCCCGTGGTGGGTTCGTCAAATAAAAACAGCACACCTTTTTTGGCCAGCGATTGTTTGCTGGACGTCTTGGCTTTGGCGGCTTCAGCCAAGAAGCCAGCCAACTTCAAGCGTTGCGCTTCGCCACCGCTCAAGGTCGGCACAGGCTGACCCAGCTTCACATAGTCCAACCCGACGTCGACGATGGGTTGCAGGGTGCGGACTACTTCGCGGTCGTTGGCGAAAATCTCTAACGCCTCGCCAACGGTCAACTCCAACACATCCGCCACATTGAGGAAGACGCTGGTTGTCGCTGGAGCAGCACTGCCTTGCTCCTCTTCGCTTTGCTCAGAATGTCGCTGCGTCAGCACTGCCCCAGCGCCAACCAGCTTTTTGCGTTCGATGCGGACTTCTAGGATTTCTGGTCTGTAACGTTGGCCGTTGCAGTCTTGGCAACGCAGATACACGTCGCTCAAAAACTGCATCTCGACGTGTTCGAATCCTGAACCGCCGCACGTTGGGCAGCGGCCATCGCCACTGTTGAAGCTGAACTTGGATGCGGTGTAGCCGCGTTGCTTTGACAGTGGCGCTACAGCGAATATTTCACGCACCGCGTCCCATGCGCCCACATAGCTGGCGGGGTTAGAGCGAGCGGTTTTACCGATGGGCGACTGGTCGACAAACACCACATCACTCAGGTAGTCGGCCCCTAGCAAGCGGTCGTGTGCGCCAGGTGTTTCGGTCGCGCGGCCATAGTGGCGCAGCAGTGCGGGGGTCAGGATGTCTTGGATCAGGGTCGATTTGCCCGAGCCGCTGACGCCGGTGATGCAGACCAAGCGTTGCAGCGGGAACTCGATGCTCAGGTTTTGTAGGTTGTGTTCGCGTGCGCCTTCCAAAATCAAACGCGGCGTGTTGTCAGTCACCACGCGCTTGAGCCCTAGGCCAATGGTTTTACGGGCGCCCAAGTAGGCGCCTGTCAAGGTGTCAGCGGACTTCAAGGCTTCGGTCGTGCCGTCAAACACAATGTGTCCGCCCTTCACGCCGGGGCCGGGGCCCATGTCGATGATGCGGTCGGCGCACAGCATGACCGCGGGGTCATGCTCCACCACGACCAAGGTATTGCCGGCATTGCGCAGGCGCAGCATGGCCTCGTTGATGCGGTTCATGTCACGTGGGTGCAAGCCGATGCTGGGTTCGTCCAACACAAACAAGGTGTTGACCAACGAGGTGCCCAAGGCGGTGGTGAGGTTGATGCGCTGCACTTCGCCGCCGCTGAGTGTGCGGCTTTGGCGGTCCAGCGTGAGGTACCCGATGCCCACATCGCAGAGGTATTTCAAGCGGGTGCGGATTTCGTCGAGCAGCAAATGCAAGGCTTGCGCGTCTGCGCCCGCGACATCGACTTGCGTGGCGTTGAAGAACTGGTGCAACTTGTCGATGGGCAGCTGCATCAAGTCGTGCACGCACAAGCCTGGCAGGGCTTCGAGTTGCGCGCGGGTCCATGGCACACCTTGGGGCATGAAGCGCTTGGCAGGGGGCAGAACGGCGTCGGCATGTTCTTGGGTGCCAATGCGCCACAGCAAGCTGTCGGTTTTCAAGCGTGCGCCCGCGCAGGTGCCGCACGGGGTGTAGCTGCGGTACTTGGACAGCAAGACGCGGATGTGCATCTTGTAGGCCTTGCTCTCCAAGTATTCAAAGAAGCGTTTGATGCCGTACCACTGGTGGTTCCACTTGCCTTTCCACAGGGGTGAGCCGTGGATCACCCAGTCTTTGTGCTCTTGGCTCAGCTTGTACCAAGGCGTGTCACGCGGAATGCCTTCGGCTTCGGCGTGACGCATGAGGTCATCTTGCGTTTCGACCCAGGCTGGGGTTTGGATGGTTTTGATGGCACCCGAACGCAAGGTGAGTTTGTCGTTCGGAATCACCAGCCCGTAATCCACGCCAATCACACGGCCAAAGCCACGGCAGGTCTCGCAAGCGCCCACCGCGGAGTTGAACGAGAACATGGACGGAATCGGGTCGCTGTAGCGCAGGTCGCTGTCGGGGCAGTGCAGACCCGTGGAGAAACGCCACAACTCGGGCGTGGCTTCTGCATCTAAAGACCAATACACGTTCAAGCGTCCGCCGCCGCGTTTGATGGCCAGCTCAATCGCTTCCACCACACGGGCTTGCTCGGTGTTGCCGAGTTTGAAACGATCCGCCACCACGTCGAGCAATTTTCGTGGGCCGGTGGGTGTGGCCACCTCGCGCTCGGCATGGATGCGTGTGAAGCCACTGGCACTCAACCACTGCTCCACCTCGGCCGCCGTGGTGTTGGCCGGCAACTCCACCGGGAAGGTCATGATGAGACGCGGGTCTTGCGGCTGTGCGGCGCAGCGGCGTTGCAGCTCGGCGTAAATGCTTTGCGGCGTGTCGTGCTGCACGGGCTGCGCGGTGTGGCGGTCAAACAAGTTTCCCGCACGGGCCATGAGCAACTTCAAATGGTCGTTCAACTCGGTCATGGTGCCCACGGTGGAGCGCGAGCTGCGCACAGGGTTGGTTTGGTCAATCGCAATCGCGGGGGGCACACCTTCGACCTTGTCCACGGCGGGGCGGTCCATGCGGTCTAAAAACTGGCGCGCGTAGGCGCTGAACGTCTCCACATAGCGGCGCTGGCCTTCTGCGTAGAGCGTGTCGAACACCAAACTCGATTTGCCCGAGCCACTGGGGCCGGTGACCACCGTCAGTTCACCCGTGCGAATGTCCAGGTCTAAGTTTTTGAGGTTGTGTTGGCGTGCGCCACGAATGCGGATGGTGCCTGTCATGGCGGGGCCTTTTGAAGTGTGGCGAATATTCTAGAGATTCGCACAGACCCGCATCCAAGCGAGGGCATTGACAAAGCAAAACGCCACGGACAAGCCGTGGCGTTTGACGCATCGAAATAACGAGGCTTACTTGGCCGCAGAGGCGTCAGCTGAGGCCGCAGTGGCTACGCCCGAGGCCGCTTCAGAAGGGGCGTGCACGGCATCAGCGCCGTGCTTCTCGCCGCCCATATCCAGGCTGTCGCCCCCCTTCATGATCACAAATATCGCCAGGGCAGCGAAGATCACAAATCCGATAAAAATTTTCAACATCTCTGTTTCTCCGAAATCAGTAAAAAGCCCTCCACAGGGGAGGGCTGAAATGTAGCACCCAGGTTGCCCTAGGTGGCTGACATGCTTAGTCGTGCTCGTAAATGTCGACGTCTTTGGTTTCTTTCACAAAGATCATGCCGATTACGAAAGTCATACCCGCGATGATGATGGGGTACCACAAACCGTTGTACATATTGCCAGTTTGCGCCACGATCGCGAAGGCGGTCGTTGGCAGCAAGCCACCGAACCAACCGTTGCCGATGTGGTAGGGCAAGGACATCGAGGTGTAACGGATCCGTGTGGGGAACATCTCCACCAACATGGCAGCGATCGGGCCATACACCATGGTCACCAAAATCACCAAGTAAGTGAGGATGATGGTGATCTTGACTTGGTCCACTTTCGCAGGATCAGCTTTCGCTGGGTAGCCGGCTTCTTTCAACGCATCGGCCACGGCCTTACGGAATTCTGCTGATTTGGCTTTGGCTTCGTCAGCAGGCAGGCCTTTGGAGGTGTAGCTGGCAATCTCAACTTCACCAATTTTGATGGTGGCTGGTGCACCAGCGGGGCCTGCGACGTTCTCGTAGCTCACCGAGCTAGAGGCCAACACTTGCTTCGCGATGTCGCATGAGCTCGTGAACTTCACGGTCCCCGTGGGGTTGAACTGGAACGAGCACTCGTTGACGTCCGCGGTGACCACCACTTTGTTCTTTTGTTGCGCAGCATACAAGTCGGGGTTAGCCGCTTTGGTCAACGCTTCGAACACGGGGAAGTAAGTCAACACAGCCAACAAGCAACCCAACATGATGATGGGCTTGCGACCAATCTTGTCAGACAGGGAGCCGAACACGATGAAGAACGGTGTACCCAGCAACAATGAAACCGCCACCAAGATGTTGGCGGTCGCGCCGTCCACTTTCAACGCTTGTGTCAAGAAGAACAAGGCGTAGAACTGACCGGAGTACCAGACCACGGCTTGACCTGCAGTCAAACCGATCAAGGCCAAGATCACGATCTTCAAGTTTTTCCATTGACCGAAAGACTCGGACAGTGGCGCTTTAGATGTTTTGCCTTCAGCTTTCATTTTGGCAAAAGCAGGCGATTCGTTCATGGACAAACGGATGTAGACCGACACGGCCAACAAGGCAATCGACACGATGAACGGCACACGCCAGCCCCACTCAGCGAAAGCAGCTTCGCCAATGGCGGTCCGTGTACCCAAGATCACCATCAAGGACAGGAACAAGCCCAGCGTCGCGGTGGTTTGAATCCAAGAGGTGTAAGCACCACGCTTGTCGTGGGGCGCATGCTCAGCCACGTAAGTTGCAGCACCGCCGTACTCACCGCCCAAAGCCAGACCTTGCAGCAAACGCAAGCAGATCAGGATGACGGGCGCAGCCACGCCAATGCTGGCGTAGTTCGGCAAGATACCCACGATGAAGGTGGACAAGCCCATGATCAGGATGGTCACCAAGAAGGTGTACTTGCGGCCGATCATGTCGCCCAAACGGCCGAAGAAGATCGCGCCGAAAGGACGCACGATGAAACCGGCGGCGAACGCCAACAAGGCGAAGATGAACGCAGAGCCTTCATCCAAGCCGCTGAAGAATTGCTTCGCAATAATCGCGGCGAGTGAACCGTACAGGTAAAAGTCGTACCACTCGAAAACGGTACCCAATGAAGAGGCGAAGATCACCTTCTTCTCTTCCGCCGACATCGGGCGATTTACATCTAGTGTTGCCATGCTTATGTGTCTCCTTAGACTGTTTGTCCATCACCCTGGCTGGGTGCTGTGCCGCGCAACTATCTGGGGTATTGCTGACCGTTTTCTGACGCAGTGGGCCTTGAACGCGCGCAATGAACGGGGGTTCTCAACACAATCACCGTAATTACCCCTTGTTAAATTTTCTCGATGTGAAAAATGGGCGTATTTTTTGTCTAGAACGATGGTTTTATGGCGCAAACTGGCTAAGGGTTTTCTCGGGCAAAAATGTTTTCGCTCGACACATCACCCTTTTAAAAAGTAGGTTTTACAACCCCACAGAGCGTAAGGGCTTGGTCAGTCATTCTTCTAACAATGACCCAGTCAACGAAGGAAGCATCCTTCTGGCGTTTTTCAATAACCCTCATGGGAGATAAAAATGAGTGATCCAGTGGTCGACAAGATCCAGAACCACCCGAAGTACAAAGAACTGCGTGCCAAACGCGGTGGCTTCGGTTGGCTCCTCGCCGTGCTGATGTTGGTCGTGTACTACGGCTACATCGCATTGATTGCATTCAATAAACCGTTCTTGGCACAACCCATCGGTGCAGGCGTGACCACGGTCGGTATTCCTCTGGGCATGGGCGTCATCGTGTTCACCATTGTGATCACCGGTATTTACGTGAACCGCGCCAACAACGACTACGACGCGCTGACCAAGGCCATCTTGGAGGACGCGACCAAATGAAAAAACTCTCCACACGCTTGTTAGGCATTGGTCTGGCCCTAGCGGCTGGGACCGCATTCGCAGCGGGTGCTGACTTGGGCCAAACCACCAAGCAAGCCACCAACTGGACCGCCATCGTCATGTTTGCAGGCTTTGTGATTGCCACTTTGGGCATCACCAAATGGGCGGCGGCCAAAACCAAGTCTGCGGCGGACTTCTACACCGCGGGCGGCGGCATCACCGGTTTCCAAAACGGCTTGGCGATTGCGGGCGACTACATGTCTGCTGCGTCGTTCCTCGGCATTTCCGCGGCGGTGATGGCCTCGGGCTATGACGGTTTGATCTACTCCATCGGCTTTCTGGTCGGCTGGCCTGTGATCACCTTCTTGATGGCCGAGCGTCTGCGCAACCTGGGCAAATTTACCTTTGCTGACGTGGCTGGCTACCGCTTCCAACAAACACCGATCCGCGCCTTTGCGGCCTCTGGCACCTTGGTGGTGGTGGCCTTCTATCTGATCGCTCAGATGGTAGGCGCGGGCTCATTGATCAAGCTGTTGTTCGGCTTGGACTACTGGATCGCGGTGGTGTTGGTCGGTGCGTTGATGATGGTCTACGTGTTGTTCGGTGGCATGACGGCCACCACATGGGTACAAATTATCAAAGCCATCATGCTGCTGGCGGGTGTGACCTTCATGGCCTTCATGGTCTTGGCGCAGTTTGGCTTCAGCCCTGAAGCCCTATTCGCTAAAGGCGTGGAAGTGAAAACAGCCTTGGCTGGCGTAGCGAAGGAAGCGGCCATTGCCGCAGCCACCGCCTCTGCTGCCGCAGCTGCATCACCTGAAGCGGCGGCTGCTGCCTCTGCCGCATTGGACAAAGCCAATGCAAGCGACCCCGCACAGGTGGGCATGTCCATCATGGGCCCAGGCGGCTTCATCAAGGACCCTGTCTCTGCCATCTCTTTTGGCATGGCATTGATGTTCGGTACCGCGGGTTTGCCTCACATCTTGATGCGCTTCTTCACGGTGCCTGATGCCAAAGAAGCGCGTAAATCAGTGTTCTGGGCAACCACCTGGATCGGTTACTTCTACGTGTTGATCTTCATCATCGGTTTTGGCGCCATCACCTTGGTGATGACCAACCCCGAACTGAATGCGCAACTCAAAGCCGGTGGCGCCAACATGGCGGCGGTGCTGGTGGCGAAGGCGGTGGGCGGCGATGTGTTCTTCGGCTTCATCTCTGCCGTCGCGTTCGCCACCATCTTGGCGGTGGTAGCTGGCTTAACCTTGTCTGGCGCCTCGGCGGTGTCACACGACTTGTACGCCACGGTGTTCAAGAAGGGCAACGCCGACAGCGCGTCAGAATTGCGCGTGTCGCGTATCACCACCTTGGCGCTTGGCGTCATCGCGGTGGCCTTGGGCATTGCGTTCGAGAAGCAAAACATCGCCTTCATGGTGGCCTTGGCGTTCGCGATTGCCGCGTCGGCCAACTTCCCCGTGCTATTCATGTCTGTGCTGTGGAAAGATTGCACCACCAAAGGCGCCGTCATCGGCGGCTTCTTGGGCCTGATCTCTTCTGTGGCGCTGACCGTGGTGTCGCCCTCTGTGTGGGAAGCCACCCTGGGCAACCCCAAAGGCTCGGCGTGGTTCCCCTACGCG
>CANGML010000071.1 GCA_947454585.1 Comamonadaceae bacterium | reverse complement strand
TCAGCCACTGGCCACGGGTCGGTGCTGACAGTTTCGCGTTGAAGTCCGCCTAAATTAATCAGGCACGCGCGGGTACTGGATCGGCTTTTCGCGCACGACAGGAGGCACCGCCGCTGCGGCAGCGGCAGCCGCCTTCTCAGCGCGCGCTTTCTCAGCCGCGACACGTTCAGCGGCAGCGGCTTTGTCAGCCGCCGCTTTGTCTGCCGCTGCTTTCGCAGCTCGGGCAGCGGCAGCTTTGTCAGCTGCGGCCTTGTCAGCGGCAATTTGCTCGGGTGATTTCTCTTGCATGCGCATCAGCACCGCACGTTCTGCAGCAGCCTTTTGCTGAGCCAAGCGTTCAGCCGATGATGCTTTTTCAGAGGCAGCGGCGGCCTGCTGTGCGTCGGCAGCAGCCTTGGCAGCTTGTGCTGCTTTGTCAGCGGCTTTTTGGGCGTCGGTCGCGGCAAGGCCTGCTTTTTCAGCCGATTTCTCGATCGCCTTCACCGCGTTGATCTCGGCAGCAGTTTGCGTGCGTTCGCGCGCTTGCATCGCGACATTGAGGTCCGACTTGAGTTTTTGAATCTCGGTCAACAACACCTGGGTGCTGGGGCCTTGCGCGGCAGCCTGAGCAGGCGGCGTGCGGCTAGACGCTTTGTCCGCTACCGATTGCAATTTGGTATCGAACGACTGCAGCTTGCTCTCCATGCCGCTGAGCTGCTTTTGCATGTCTTTGAACTTCAGGTCGCTGGACTTGTTGGCCTCGGCCGCCACCACAGCAGGCATGGTCGACATGGACTTGCCAATCTCTTCTAAGCGCTTCGCCACTTGGGTTTGGGTGGTGATGACTTCCTCTTGCTTCTCATTGATTTCAGAGAAATCAGAGTTGGTTTTACCAATCGCCGTCAGGCTGGCATCGACTTCGATCACACGTTTGGCCATCGCATAGATCATGGTGTCCAACTCTTTGATGGACTTGGTCATCTTCATGGTGATGGCAAAGAAGATACCCATCGCAATCAGCAAGCAGGTGCAAAACGCACCCAGCATGATGCGCGAATGCATCACGTTGCGGCGGTTGTTCTCTTGAATTTTCGACACCACCGCACGCATGGTCGCGCTCACATCGGCAGCAATAGAGGCTGAGCGTGTTGACACTTCGGCCGAGTCCAACACGACGGATGTGAGCTCTTCGATTTGGCGCGCGACCTCATTGCTGTCGAGCGATTGAGAGGCGATCTCGGTCAGGCGGTCCGCTGTTTCTGCCACATCCACGAGGGCTTCGGCGGGAGTTTCCGCCTCGACCTTAGTTTGTTGTTCATCCGCCATGTTCAAACCTCTATGTGTATTTTTTCCTCAAGCCGGTCCAGCCGGGCGTTGAGTTGGTGTATGTCATTCGTCAGTTTGTCCATGCGCGCATGGAGCTGTTCACCGCTTGTATCGGCTTCAACAGGCGCCTCTTGAATCAGCATCGCCTCGATGGGTACTTCTGGGTTAACTTCTTCTTCGGCAGCCACTTCTTCCACTTGATCGGTCAGCGTGGGCACTTGTGCCAAGGCTTCAGCCGTCAAACCCACCGCATCCTCAGGGAGGTCGGGTACCGAAATTTGGGGGATCGACTCAGGTTGGAAAGCCGGCTCAAACGGAGACGGCTCTAGCTTGATGCTGTCCGTCGACGCTTCACCGGTAGGCTGGGTTTGATCGTGTTCTTGGCTCATAAGCGCATTTCTAGCGTGTGCGTTAGGACTTGGTAAATTGGGTTTTCAAGGACTTGGTGCTGCGCAACCAACCTTTGGCCAGCAAAGGGCTGGACTGCATAAACGTATCGGCTTGAGATTTGTTTTCAAAAGGACCTGCAACCAAAATATAAAAACGCTTGCCCGAGTCTTTCTGGCGCGTCTGCATGATGCGCGCCTTGGCGTACGCGGGGTTGCTACGTTGGAAGCTACGCATGTCCTCTTGTGTGTCCATCGCTGCCAGCTGCACCACATAGCCGTTCGCGGGCAATTGGTTGACCCAGGCCTCGTCCGAATCGTGGGTGTCGGGCTTGGCAGCCACGGGCGCTGAGGCGAGCACTGCAGGTGCAGGTGCAGCAACCGGCGCAGAAGCCGCAGATGCAGCGGCAGGAACGCTTGACGCCACCACCTCGGCTTGACTGGCCACACGCGCGGCCTCTGCGGCCACGGATGCTGCCGACTCTGCTGCGGCCAAAGCCTCCGCACTGGCCGCCGAAGCGGCTGCTGCTGCGGCAGCGGCACTGGCGGCCTCCTCTGGCGCGGCCACGGCGGGTGTGCCACGCAGCAGATACTTCTTCAACAACTCTGCCTCTTGCAACACCCAGTCTTTGTACATCCAGCCAAAAATCGCAATAGACAGCAACAACACCAACAACACCCAGCCTGCACGCGATTTGCGCTCGGGACGCTTGAACACATCGGGACTGGCTGGGGCTGTGTCCGCCAGCGCAGGGTCAGCCGCACTGAATGTAGGCTCTCGGGACACCTCCGTGTGCGGCGCTGGTACAGGCGCCACGGTCGGGGGTGGCACAAACGCTGGCAGCGGCTCAGGCTCAAATTGGGGTTCTTGTTTTTTACCAAAGCCTGGCACACGCCAGGCGGTTTTGGTTGGCAAGTTCAGCAACTTGGCCACAGGGATGACCTCCTCACTCAGCGTGGGCGGCACAGGTTCAGGATCGGGTGTTGTCGCGACCCAATCGGTCAATTTCTTTTTAGGCTCACCCGCTTCAGTCTCAACTTCCCATTGCAGGATGTTTTTACCAAACGCTTCCAACTTGCCTTTGTAGTTACCGGCACGGTTGATGAGCAAGATGATGCTGATGTTGCCGGCAGGAAAACCGTTCACCAACCGGGCCAACAGCTGGAGCTCAAAATCCTGCATCAAGATGGAGTCACGGAAGAACAAGAAGCGACGGGGTGCGTGTTTCTTGTCCTTCTCCAAGGCTTGGTCCAGCGTGATCTCGGACAAGATCTCGTTGAACTTTTGGACCAAGTGTTCCGAATTGGTGGAGCTACACCACTCGATGTGGTTTTCACCTTTTGAGCGCAAGCGTTCTTCAAACAAGCTGCCGTAATAATCGAGCACTTGGTCGTGGTCGCTCAAGACAGCGAGGTTGATACTGCCTTCCGTCAACGACTTCAGGAGTATTTCAAATCTCAACCGATCACCGGGGCTTTGGTAGATGTCTGTCATGCGGGCTCAAACTTGGGTCTCAAGAATTCATCAAAGCGCCATTCGCATCGAACTTCATGTCGTCAGGAATGGAAGGCGATGGCTTGACCACATCATGGCCACGACCATAAGACTGGTTCAGACTAAACACATAGGCAATGACCTGCGCAACAGCGTGGTACAGGGCCTCTGGAATCGGATGATCCAGCTTGGTGGTGAAGTATAAAGCGCGAGCCAGGAGCGGGGCCTCAAAAATGTACACATCATGTTCTTTGGCCTCTTCACGAATACGCGCAGCTAGGCCGTCTTCGCCTTTGGCCACCAACAAGGGCGCGCCGTCACCCATGGGGTCATACGACAGCGCAACCGCAAAGTGGGTGGGGTTGGTGATGACGACATCAGCATCCTTCACCTTGCTCATCATCTTGTTGTTCAAAATCTCACGCTGACGACGACGAATTTGGCCTTTCACCTCGGGGCTACCTTCCGAGTTCTTCATCTCGTCTTTCACCTCTTGCTTGGTCATCTTCAGCTTCTTGTTGAGCTGATGGCGTTGGATCGGCACATCGATCAACGCCACCAACACCAGCCCCAAGCTGAGCCAAAAGCAAGAGTCCACGATGATGTTGCCCGCCAACGCCATGGCGGGCTGCAAATCCATTTGTGAGATGTGGGTCAGGTCTTGCAAATTGTTCATCACCGAGACCAACAAAATCGCCCCAACGACGAAGAACTTCGCGACGGCTTTGCCCAAATTGATGAGGGCCTCCATACCAAACATGCGCGCCAGACCCGACATCGGATTGAGCTTGCCAAAGTTGGGCAAGATCATCTTGGGTGAAAAAATAAAACCGCCGGCCAGCGTGGTCGACAAAATCGCAATCACATACAGGATGGCCAGCAATGGCATCACGATCAAAAATCCATCCACCACCGAGCTGCCAAAGATGGCGGGTAACAACTCCGCCTTGTCGGTGATCTTGCGGTCAAACTGCAGCTGACTTTTGAACAAGTTGCTCATGCTGGTGAACATGAATTGACCCATCATGGTGAAGAACAAGGTCGCAATCACCATCATGGCGGCAGGGGCCAACTCTTGCGAACGCGCAATTTGTCCGTCCTCACGCGCCTTTTTCAGCCGCTGTGCCGTGGGTTCTTCGGTTTTGTCTTGGCTGCTTTCTTCTGACATGTCAGCCTCCCAAGTAGGAGCGCAGCATCATGAAGGCTTGCGTCCAGACCCAATCAATACGGGCCACGTTGTTGCCCATCGAAAAAACCATCACGATAAAACCGGTCAGGATCAGCGCGGGAAAACCCACGGTGAAAATATTCAAACTCGGGGCGGCACGGGCCACAAATCCCAAGCCTATGTTGATAAACAGCAAGGACATCATCACGGGCAAGGCAATCAGCAAAGCGCCCAAGAACATCATGGCGCTCCAGTTGATCATCTTGCCCAGCATGTCTTGGCTAAAAAACGGCTGACCAATCGGGATGAGTTTGAACGACTCCATCACCAAACCAAACACAATCAAATGGCCGCCCATGCCTAAAAAGATCAAGGTGCCCATGATGTTGAACAGCTGCGACAACACCGGCACGTTACCCATATTCGGGTCGACCATGTTGGCCATCGACAAACCCATAGAACCCGACATGGCTTGTCCGGCAACGACCAAGGCGGCCGAAGCCACTTGGAACACCAGACCCATGGTCAAGCCAATCAAGATTTGACGCGAAATTTCCATCAAGCCATCGGCGGTGATGGGGTCAATCTTGGGGATTTCGATTTGCTGTGAGACAAAAAATGCCATCGCAAACGCCAACGAAATGCGGATGCGCATGTTCACGGCGCGAATCGAAAAGATAGAAGTGAACGCCAAGAAAGCCGACAAACGCAGCATTGGCCAGATGACGACCAAAAACTTGTCAAGGATGTCGATGAGCGAGGCGTTCATGGCAAAGCGCGTTACATGAACAGGCTAGGAATACGCGTGAAAACGCTCTTGGTGTAGTCCACCATGGTGTTGATCATCCAACCGCCCGCAATCGACAGGGTCAAACCCATGAGCAAAATTTTGGGGATGAAGCTCAAGGTTTGTTCGTTGATGGAGGTCGCGGCTTGAAAAATACCGACCACCAAACCTACCAACAAACCCACCACCAGCAAGGGGCCCGAGATGAGCATGGTCATCCACAATGCTTGACGGGCCAAGTCCACAACAGCTGCGCTATCCATACGTCAATTCCTTAAAAAACAAAACTGTTAGCCAGTGACGCCATCAACAGCGTCCAGCCATCGATCAGCACGAACAACATGAGCTTGATGGGCATCGAAATAATCATGGGCGACAACATCATCATGCCCATGGACATCAGCACACTGGCCACGATCAAGTCGATCACCACAAACGGGATGTAAATCAAGAAACCAATCGTGAACGCACTCTTGATTTCGGACGTGATGAAAGCGGGCATCAAGGTGGTGAAGGGCACTTGTGTGGCGTCTTGCAACTCACGACGGTTCGCAATCTGCATGAACATGGCAATGTCGTCTTCACGGGTTTGCTTGGTCATGAAGTCACGCACGGGCACTTCTGCTTTGATCAAGGCTTTGTCAAAGTCGAGACTGCCATTCATATAAGGGCCCACCGCTTCTTTGTACACCTGCTCAAACACGGGTGACATGATGAAGAACGTCAAAAACAAAGCCAAACCCACCAACACCGTGTTAGGTGGGGTTTGGGCGGTACCAATGGCTTGGCGCAAGATCGAAAGCACGATGATGATGCGCACAAACGACGTCATCATCAGCAACATGGAAGGCAGCAGCGTGAGCGTGGTCATCAAGCCCAGCAATTGCAGGCTCATGCTGTATTGCTGGCCGGCCTTGCCGCCACTCACGTTGACCAAAGGAATACCTTGCGCGTGCGACACCATGGGCAGCGCTGCCAAGGCCAGCAGCAACAGCGCCAAGATGACGTACAGAATTTTTTTGGTGATGGGCTTACGCAACATGCGTCTCTCCCTGCGTCCAGGCATGCAAGGTCTTCACCTCCGCGGGGCTGACACTGGCCAACACCATTTGGTTGTCCACCTGGATCAACACCATCTTGTGTTTCAAGCTCAAAGGCAAGGCCTCTAGCACTTGAATCCGTTTTTGCTCTCCGCCCTGTGCCGAAAAACCCTTGTTGCGCTTGACCCACCACAGGGCGCCACACAGCAGCAGCAACACACTGAAGGTGCTGGCGATGAATTGACCCCAATCGAAACTTTGCATGATGTTTTCCCTGTGCGCATGACGGTTTTTTGACACGGAACGTGCCTGTGTCTAGGGGTATTGCAAGGGACGTGCCAAGCCTGGGCAGGCGTTATAGTTATTTCATGAGTTTTCTACGGGATGTGATTCACGCAGGCGGCACCGGTGGCCTCAGCTGGCATGTGCATGCGCACCGGTCGCGTACGCGCTGGCAGCCGACCTTGCATTTGATTGACCAGTTTTTGGCGGCCATCGCGCCCCCGTCTGATCACTTGCTGCTGATAGGCGGCAGCGCAGGCTGGATGATGCCGCACAGCTGGCTCAGCCGCTTCAAACGCATCGACGCCTACGACATCGACCCCCTCGCCCCTTGGTTGTTTGACTGGCGACATGGGCGTCGCCTGGTGGCACAAGGCACCACCGTGCACCACCACCGCCAAGATGCGCTGCAGACCCTGCCCGATCTATTGGCCCAACACCCCCACGCCTGCATTTGGTTTGACAACGTGCTGGGGCAACACCGTTTCCGAACCCCAGGCGAAACCCGCGTGGAGCGCGAACTGGCTGAACTCAAAACCACCTTGAAAGGCCGCCACTGGGGCAGCTTGCATGACGTGTGGTCTGGCCCGACCGACGGGCGTTTGCTGCCTGCGGGTTTGAATGTGTGGTCGCACCACGTGCCCGCCAAACGCGGAGCAGAGGCGGCGTTCTCGCAAAAGTTGTTAGCCAGCGTGGGCGCGCAAGACGTCTGGCATGACCATCTCACCACCCAGGTGTTCGCAGCAGAAACCCAGACCACTTGGCTGCCTTGGGCCTTCAAGCCCAACTATTGGCATTGGCTACAGGCGGGATGGATCAACGCATAAGCGCTGCTAACTCAGTGCTTGAGGTTGTAGAGCATCACGCCAGCAGCATCCATTTCTTTTTGCTCGCGCTGGCGATGGAAATCACGCACCGCTTTCAGGTCTTGTTCGACCAAGGTGTCCATCTGAATGCGCTTATGTTCTGCCGCTTTCAGCGAGTTGCGCGCCACCTCTACCGCATGGCGGGCTTCCATGAGGTCCACGTCCACACGCGTGACCAGCCCTTGCAGCTGCTGCATGAAACTGCGGAAGTTTAAGGCTTCCGACATGCTGTGCGGGCGCTTCTCGGCCTCTTTGCAGCGCACCAAGTAATCGTCATACAGCAGCATCATGCGCTGGCGACTTTGCTGTAGCTGCGCCACGCGCTCCTTGGCTTTCAAAAAAACAGCTTGCGCTTCGTCGCACTTTTCCTTGGCTTTTTTGGCCAACACCGGCCAGGCGGCGCGGGG
>CANGML010000070.1 GCA_947454585.1 Comamonadaceae bacterium | reverse complement strand
CGCCCCATCGTGGCCTGGAACGGGCGCTTCAGCCCCGAGCTGGCCTTTCACTTGATGCAGCAGCAAGGCGTGACACACACCTTTTTATTTCCGACGGCACTGAAGGCCATGATGAAGGCCTACCCCTCACCCCGGGGTCAGTTCAAGCTCCAGCTGCAAGCCATCATGAGTGCTGGCGAAGCGGTGGGCGATGCGGTGTTTGGCTATTGCCAATCGCAGCTGGGTGTCACGGTGAATGAGATGTTTGGACAAACCGAAATCAACTACATCGTGGGCAACTGCGCCATGAATGGTCAGGCGCGTGATGGTGTGGGCTGGCCCGCCAAGCCCGGCAGCATGGGCAAGGGCTACCCGGGGCACCTTGTGGCGGTGATTGATGAAGAGGGGCGTGAGTGCCCCGTCGGCGTGCCCGGCGATGTGGCGCTGAACCGCTACAACCACCAGGGTCAGCCTGACCCCATTTTCTTTTTGGGGTATTGGAAAAACGACCGATCTACCCACAACAAGTTCACGGGCGACTGGTGCCGCACTGGGGACATGGCGGTGCGCGACGAAGATGGTTACCTCTGGTACCAAGGTCGCGCCGACGATGTGTTCAAAGCCGCGGGCTACCGCATTGGCCCGAGTGAGATTGAAAACTGCTTGGTCAAACACCCCGCCGTAGCCAACGCCGCCGTGGTGCCCAAGCCCGACGCCCAACGCGGCGCCTTGGTCAAAGCCTATGTGGTGTTGTCGGTGGGTTACGCTGCCGGCGATGACTTGGTGGCCGAGCTGCAATTGCATGTGCGCGGCAAGCTGGCGCCGTATGAGTACCCCAAAGAGATCGAGTTCATCGCCGAATTGCCCATGACCACCACGGGCAAAGTGCAGCGTCGTGTCTTGCGTTTGCAAGAAGAGGCCAGAGCGCAAGCGATCTAAATCAGCACCTGCAAGGCTTTAGACTTGCAGGGTTTTAATTACGTCCTCTCGTTTGGAGTTCATCCATGACTTTTCCTCTTGTACAGCTGGGTACCAGCGACTTGCACGTCACGCCTATTTGCCTAGGCACCATGACTTTTGGCGAACAAGTGAAGGAAGCGGACTCACATGCCATTTTGGATCACGCCCTGGCGCGTGGGGTGAACTTCATCGACACGGCGGAGATGTATTCGGTCCCCCCTAAAGCAGAGACGTGTGGCCACACCGAAACCATCCTTGGCAACTGGTTTGCCAAACACCCAGGTGCTCGCCAGAAGTTGGTGCTCGCGACCAAAGTGGCGGGCCCTTCACGTGCCATGCCTTGGGTGCGCGATCACGCAGGCCTGACGGCCCAAGACGTCATCACCTCCTGCGAAGGCAGCTTGCGTCGCTTGCAAACGGAGGTGATTGACCTCTACCAAATCCATTGGCCCGAGCGCCATGTGCCCGCTTTTGGCGGTGTCTATTACGACCCCAGCAAAGAAAGCACACAGACGCCCATTCGCGAACAGCTCGAAGCTTTGGCCCAATTGGTCAAAGCGGGCAAGGTGCGCCATGTGGGTTTGTCCAACGAAACGCCCTATGGCGTGCACGAGTTTGTTCGCCTGGCTGAGCAGCATGGCTTGCCGCGTGTGGCGACCACGCAGAACCCCTACTGCCTGGTCAACCGCACTTTTGAGAACGGTTTGGATGAAACCTGCCACCGTTTGAATGTGTCCTTGTTGGCTTATTCGCCCTTGGCGTTTGGTTTGCTCACGGGCAAGTACGACGCGAGCGGCATCACCGGGCCGCAAGCCCCCCAAGGGGCGCGCATCTCGGGCTATGAAAGCGTGCGCAAGCAACGCTGGGGGCGCCCTGAGGCCTTGGTGGCGGCACGCCGCTACAACGCACTGGCGCAGGAGAACGGCATGACACCTTCGCAAATGGCGTTGGCGTTTTGTTACACCAAGTGGCAAGTGACCAGCACCATCATTGGCGTGACCTCGCTGGCGCAACTGGATGCAGACTTGGATGCGTGGGGAACCATTTTGTCGCCCGAGCTGTTGGCGGCGATTGATGCCGTTCGTTGGGAATTGCGCGATCCCGCGCAATAAAGGACAGACAGATGCTCGAAGAATCTTCAGTCGTGGTCCTTACCTTAGGGGCGTATTTGGTGGGGTCCTTGTCATTCGCCGTGATCGTGAGCCGTGTGATGGGCTTAGACGACCCGCGCACCTATGGCAGCCAAAACCCCGGGGCGACCAATGTGCTGCGCTCGGGCAACAAAGCCGCCGCCATTGCCACCTTGTTGTTTGATGCACTCAAGGGCTATCTGCCTGTGGTCTTGGTCAAGCTGTTTGGCTCAGTCGTGGGGTTGGATGACCGTGCTGTGGCCTTGGTGGCCATTGCCGCCTTTATCGGCCATTTGTGGCCCGTGTTTTTTAGTTTCAAAGGTGGCAAGGGCGTCGCCACGGCGGCAGGCATTTTGTTTGGCGTGGAGCCCATGTTGGGTCTGGCCACGCTGAGTACGTGGTTGATCGTGGCGTTCTTTTTCCGCTATTCATCGTTGGCGGCCTTAGCCGCGTCTTTGTTTGCCCCGGTCTATTATTTGTTTGGCGACAACTTGGCCTGGCAAACCAGCCAGGCTGAATTGCTGGCCGTGATGGTGATGAGCGCCTTGCTGCTGATGCGCCACAAAGACAACATCGCGCGCTTGGTGTCGGGTCAAGAAACCAAGATTGGGGCGAAGAAAGAAGCGGATACGCCATCCGCTTGAGTAGCTTGTAAGTAAGGCTTGGCCCTAGCGCCAAGAGCCAACCGTAGCATCTGGTGTCTGGGTGCTACGAGGTATAAACAAATTGTTTATAATTAAGCTGTGATAGAGAGTTTTGCCAATGCTGAAACTCAAAGTCTATTCGCCACAGGTAAATCGCGTCGACTTCCGCCAGATATTTTGAGGAGAGCGGTGATGCGTTTGACGCAACTCGATGCCGCCACAGATGTGGATGATTTGAGGCAGCCGCCCTCCAACCGGTTGGAGCGCTTGTCGGGTGAACGACTGGGGCAATGGAGCATTCGCATCAATGACCGTTGGCGTGTGTGCTTTCGGTTTGAGCATGGCCACGCGCAAGATGTTGAAATCATTGATTACCACTGAGGATGAATGCCATGAAAAAAAATGCCAATGGGCTTGCCGCCATCCATCCCGGTGCGTTCTTACGTGAAACGCTGGATGAATTGGGGCTGACGCAAGTGGCGTTTGCCGAGGCTTTGGGCGTGTCGCCCATGCGCGTGTCACACTTGTTGCGTGGCGACCGACCCGTGACGGCTGAGTTGGCTTTGCGATTGGGCAGAGCGTTGGGTCAAACGCCGCAGTATTGGTTAAATTTACAAACCACCTACGATTTAAAAATCGCCCAAGCTGACCTGAAAGACAGCTTGGCTGATGTGCGCGAGTTGGCGATTTAATCGCGGAAATTGTTGAACGACAAAGGCAGGTCGGTCATTTCTTTGCGAATCAAGGCCATGGCGGCTTGTAAGTCGTCGCGCTTGGCGCCGCTCACGCGCACGGCATCCCCTTGAATGGCGGCTTGCACCTTGATCTTGCTGTCTTTGAGGTGGCGTTGAATCTTCTTGGACACTTCGGTTTCGATGCCATTGCGGATTTTGATGACTTGTTTGACCTTGTCGCCACCGACTTTTTGCACATCGCCTTTGTCGAGGAAGCGCACATCGACTTCACGCTTGGTCAGTTTGTTGCGCAACACGTCTTCGACTTGCACGAGCTGAAAATCGGCGTCACCAAACATCGTGATTTCTTTGTCTTTGAGTTCAACCGCGGCAGAGGTGCCTTTGAAGTCAAAGCGGGTGGCGATTTCTTTGGCCGTGTTTTCAACGGCGTTTTTGACTTCCACCAAATTGGGTTCAAGTACGGTGTCAAAAGAGGGCATGGCAATCAGCTTTCAGAATCAGAATGAGACAATGGTCCTATGTTAGTGGAACCCAATTACCCCCTGCAAGCGCACAACAGCTTTGGCATTTTGGCCAAGGCGCTCCAATTGGTGCGTGTGCGCACCGAGGCCGACGTGCAGGCGGTGTTGGCTGACCCCACCTTGCGCGACCAGCCTAAATTCGTGTTGGGAGGCGGCAGCAACATTGTGTTGACGGGCGATGTGAAGCGGCTGGTGCTGAAGGTCGAGCTCCAAGGCATGCGCTTGGTCGAAGAGACCGACAAGGCGTGGGTGGTCGAGGCCGCTGCCGGTGAAAACTGGCACGCGCTGGTGCGTTGGACGCTCGATCAAGGCTGGCCTGGCCTGGAGAACATGGCGCTGATCCCGGGTAGCGTGGGCGCTTCGCCGGTACAAAACATCGGCGCCTACGGCGTGGAGTTGCAAGACCGTTTTCATTCGCTCGATGCGATGGATCTCACCACGGGTCAAGCCTTCACCTTAGATGCCGCGCAATGTGCCTTTGGCTATCGTGACTCGGTGTTCAAACATGAAAGCAGTGGTCCGAACGGCTTGGGCCTCGCTGGCAAAGCGCTGATCACGCGTGTGCGTTTCTTGCTGCGCAAAGATTGGAAACCGGTGCTGGGCTACCTCGACCTCGAACGCAAGATGGCCGAGACCGGTGTCAGCCAGCCCACGGCGCGTCAAATCTTTGATTGGGTCTGTGCGATTCGCCGCGCCAAGCTGCCAGACCCCGCTGTGATTGGCAATGCGGGCAGTTTCTTCAAAAACCCCACCGTGACCCAAGAGCAATGCGACGACATCATTGCGCGTGACCCCAAGGTGGTGCATTACTTGCTCGACGATGGTCGTATCAAGCTGGCGGCGGGTTGGTTGATTGACGCCTGTGGCTGGAAAGGCAAGACCGTTGGCAATGCCGGCGTCTACGACAAGCAAGCCTTGGTGCTGGTGAATGTCGGCGGTGCCGAGCACCCCTGTACGGGCGGGGAAGTGATGACCTTGGCCCAAGCCATTCAAACCAGCGTGTACGAGCGTTTTGGGATCCGCTTGGAGCCAGAGCCTGTGGTGGTCTAACACGCGGCACACAGATTTCAGGCCTCGGGTGTGCCGGTGTCGAGGTCGCCTTGTAGCAGTTGACACCTGGCTTGCTGTGCCAAGGCTTGGTATTTGGCTTTGAAAACGCTCAAGTTTTCTTGTTCCAATTCCTCTAAATCCATCAGCGCGTTGTGTGCCCCTTGGGTGGCCCGAATCAACTCGTCAAGTTTGAGTTGAATCGCCTCAGTGTCACGGATTTGCGTGTTTTGAATCAGAAACACCATCAAGAAGGTGATGATGGTGGTGCCTGTGTTGATCACCAATTGCCAGGTGTCGCTGAAGTGAAAAAATGGCCCCGTCACAAGCCACAGGCCGATCACACCCACCGCAGTCGCAAAAATAAAAGATCGGCCGGTGATGCGTGCCGTTTGTTTGGCAAAGTTGGCGTAGCCATTGGAGGGGCTCATATCAATTCCTGCAAAAAATAATTCATTGCCATCATGCGGCATTGCAGCGCTTTTGTTTGGTCGCTGACCCACATAGCGAGCTGTATAGACAGAAAAAAAGCGACCCGTAGGTCGCTTTTTGAGGGGTGCAAGCAAGCCTTATTTCTTGCCACCTTTGCGCTTGATTTCCACCCTTCTTCAGAATTATTTGGCTCGCCTTACATGATGGATGCAGATGGAAACAGTGGCAGCGCTTTGATGGATTTTCTTAGTGATTTATTTAGTTGAACTAAAAAATTAATAAATTAATTGAAATATATTTATATTTATATTTAATTCTAAAGAGGTAATTTTATGAGGGTATTGGTTGTCATATATCTGCTTTTTAGCATTTCTTTGAACGCATGCGGGGGTGGTTCTGGTTCATCAGCACCCACGACTATTTCAGAAGCCATCAAGGCTTCTGAAATAGCTGGAAATACACCGACACTCAACCGCGACGACACGCTTTCTGGGCCAGATGCAGACGGCAATGGTGTTCGCGATGACATTGATGCTTACATCGAAGCGCTTCCTGATACGGCCGCACAAAAGTCTGCCTTGAAGCAGAAATCTTCCGTGTTGACTAAAGCCATGATGGTGGACGTAAAAAATCAAACGGCGCTATTGGGTGTATCTCGCGAATTGGGTGCGGCCGCAGCCTGTAATCATGCCAAATACGAGCCCGCGATTGCCATCAAAAAAGGGGCTGAGATGGAAAAGCTGACTATCAACACCAAGCAAAGATTCGATGCTTACGCAAAATTTAGTAAAGCACTCAGTGGAACGACATTCGTACTTCCACAGGGAGATGGCTGTGCGAACTAGCTTTTCAAAAAAAATCACCCTTCTTTTTATGAACGGAGTAGTCTCAGTAGGCCAAATTGCAATTAGTTCGAATGCGTATGCAGGGGGCGATTTGTGTACAGCTCAAGGTTATTCTGTTGGTTTCTTCAATGGAATTTGGAATACGCCCGACCAAGCTGC
Organism: Comamonadaceae bacterium; assembly: GCA_947454585.1. Lineage (GTDB taxonomy): Bacteria > Pseudomonadota > Gammaproteobacteria > Burkholderiales > Burkholderiaceae_C > Limnohabitans. Next base: position 1,364 of record CANGML010000070.1, on the reverse strand, counting down.
TGAAGGACTCGCGGCGCTGCGTGTTTTAAATGGTGCCACTTTGAACTCTGAGCCTATTCAGTATGAGGTGTTTTACAACCAAACGGGCTCCACTGAAGGTGCTACTGGAATGCAAGACATTGCTGAAGTGTTTATTCAACGAGCGGCGGAAATAGACAGCACCGGAGAGCTGGGTAAACGTTGGGAATATTTTTGGGAGAGTTTCACTGGGAACAAAACACTCACCGATAAAGTTGCTGCTATTTTTCCCAGCGCGACCAACCTTTTATCTCGGCTATACAACGAGATGACGACCAAAATAATGGCAGGCTTGGCCTATGTTCTGAGCAATCCTCCCACTGAATCCACTTACGCGGACCACAATTTGCGTCTCGACACACTTTCGGTGCAGAGGCAAAAGCTGATGCTAGTGGCTCACTCCCAAGGAAGTCTGTTTATGAATCACGCGTATGACTACATCTCTCCAAAAAATGGCGCAGGAAGTGTTGGGGCGGTTCACATTGCACCAGCTTCATCAACTTTGCGTGGTGAATATTTGTTGGCCAATATCGACTTGGTGATCAATGGGCTTAGGGTGCAGGGCTTGAGTTCTGTCCCCGATGTGAATTTGATGATGCCCATTGACCTAGCTGATGCCACTGGGCATACCTTGGTAGGAACCTACCTTGACAGTAACCGAGGTGGTAGAGCGAGAGTCGGGGCAATGCTGATAACGGCCATGCAAAATTTAACGACACCCACCACGACAGGGACTGCAGGCGCTTTCACTGTGACGTTAAATTGGGATGGATCAGGTGATGTTGATCTTCATACCTTCGAGCCCAGCGGTGCGCATGTTTATTACCAAGCCAAGAGGGGAGTTGTTGGCTACTTGGACGTGGACAACACCTTGTCATCTGGGCCTGAACACTACTACGCTTCGTGCGACTCTTCAAAATTACAACCCGGTGCCTATTTAATTGGCATCAACAATTATCGGGCTGCGACTGGCAGAACCGCCACTATTCAGGTCGCAACCTCTCAAGGCGGAACGATTTTGACAAAGACAATCGACGTGGGAGCTGAACGAGGCGAGGGGGGTAATTTAACGCCCATTCCAGCAGTCAATGTTGTCGTCACGAGAGACTCGACTACGGGCTCTTTTGGTTTTACAGCTAACTGATGTTGTAAATTTTTTGAAACCTTATTCACTAAGGCAATAAAAAAGCGACCCGTAGGTCGCTTTTTTATTGGCGCAAAGACGTATTACTTCTTTGACGAAGACCCGCCTTCGAGCTTGATCATGTCCGCGCCTTCGCCCAGCGACAACAAGCCCGTGTGTGCGTAGATGCCCAGCTTGGCGCGTGTGTCTACGATGTCCAGGT
>CANGML010000069.1 GCA_947454585.1 Comamonadaceae bacterium | reverse complement strand
GTGGGCAACCGCACGGGCTTGGCACCTGGCAAAACACCGCTGGCGGTAGAGATGCAACTGATGAAACGCATCCCCGCCGCGTACCTGGTGGACGCGCACCACTGGCTCATCTTGCATGGTCGCTATGTGTGTCAGGCGCGTAAGCCCTTGTGCTGGCAATGCGGCGTGTCGGCGTTTTGCAGCTTCAAGCCGAAGACAACGAACATCTCTTAATCCCTCATTCACTATCGTCTATGGAAATCAAGGTCAACTTTCTCGACAAGCTTCGTCTCGAAGCCAAGTTCGATGACTTCACGGTCGTGGCTGACCAACCCATCCGTTACAAAGGCGATGGTTCAGCACCAGGGCCGTTTGATTATTTTTTGGCGTCCTCTGCGTTGTGCGCGGCCTACTTTGTCAAGCTCTATTGTTTGACACGCAACATCCCGACCGAGCACATTCGCCTCTCGCAAAACAACATCGTGGACCCAGAGAACCGCTACCAGCAGATCTTCAAGATTCAAGTCGAGTTACCGGCCGATATCTCAGAGGTGGATCGCCGGGGCATTCTGAACGCGATCGAGCGCTGCTCCGTCAAAAAGGTCGTGCAAGCCGGGCCCGAGTTTGTGATTGAGGAAGTGGCCAACTTGGATGCTGACGCACAGGCCTTGCTGACTTTGGCCCCCACCTCAGCGCACGAGACCTTCATCACCGGCAAAGACCTGCCCTTGGAGCAGACCATTGCCAACATGTCGGGCATCTTGGCAAACCTAGGCATCAAGATTGAAATTGCGTCGTGGCGCAACATCATTCCCCATGTGTGGTCCTTGCATATTCGTGATGCGCATTCACCCATGTGTTTCACCAACGGCAAGGGCGCGACCAAAGAGAGCGCTCTGGCCTCGGCGCTGGGTGAATACATCGAGCGGCTCAACAACAACCATTTCTACGCGGGTGCCTTTTGGGGTGAGGACATCGCCAACGCGCCGTTTGTGCATTACCCAAATGAACGCTGGTTCAAGCCCGGCAAAAAAGATGCCCTGCCTGCGGAAATTTTGGATGATTACTGCTTGCGGATCTACAACCCCGACGGCGAGTTGCGGGGCTCGCACCTGATCGACACCAACTCCGGCAACGCAGCGCGCGGCATCTGCTCACTCCCCTATGTGCGTCACTCGGACGGCAAGGTGGTGTACTTCCCGTCCAACCTGATCGAGAACTTGTTCGTCAGCAATGGCATGAGTGCGGGCAACACACTGGCCGAAGCGCAGGTGCAATGCTTGTCCGAAATTTTTGAACGTGCCGTCAAGCGTGACATCTTAGAAGGCGAACTGTGTTTGCCCGATGTGCCACAGGACGTGTTGGCGAAATACCCCACCATCGTGGCCGGCATTCAGGGCTTGGAAGAGCAAGGCTTCCCCGTGTTGGTCAAAGACGCCTCGCTGGGCGGGACCTATCCCGTCATGTGCGTCACCTTGATGAACCCGCGCACCGGCGGCGTCTTTGCCTCATTTGGCGCACATCCCCGCTTGGAAGTGGCGCTGGAGCGCAGCCTGACAGAGCTGCTGCAAGGCCGCAGCTTTGAAGGCTTGAACGATTTGCCACCACCTACCTTCGAAAGTAACGCGGTCACTGAGCCCAACAATTTTGTCGAGCACTTCATCGACTCCAGCGGCATCGTGTCGTGGCGCTTCTTCAGTGCTAAAGCAGATTTTGAATTTGTCGACTGGGATTTTTCCAGCCAAGGCGAACACGCCAATGCCGAAGAAGCGGCCACCTTGTTTGGCATTCTCAACAACCTGGGCAAAGAGGTGTACACCGCCGTATATGACCAGCTAGGCGCCATCGCCTGCCGGATTTTGGTACCCGGCTATTCGGAGATTTACCCGGTTGAGGATTTGATTTGGGACAACACCAACAAGGCCTTGCTGTTCCGCGCCGATGTGTTGAACTTGCATCGCTTAGACGATGCCGGCCTATCTGCCCTGCTGGATCGTTTGGAGAACAACGAGCTGGATGAATACTCGGACATTGCCACGCTGATTGGCATTGAGTTCGATGACAACACCGCATGGGGCCAACTCACCGTGCTCGAGCTCAAGCTGTTGATTCATCTGGCCTTGAAACAATTTGAGCCAGCGCACGAGCTGGTCGGCGCCTTTCTGCAATACAACGACAACAGCGTGGAGCGCGGCTTGTTTTACCAAGCCTTGAACGTGGTGCTGGAAGTTCAGCTCGATGACGACCTAGCACTGGAAGACTACGAAGCCAACTTCCGCCGCATGTTTGGCGACACACGGATGGACGCTGTGATGGGGTCTGTTGATGGCAGCGTCCGCTTCTTTGGCTTGACCCCCACCAGCCTGCAACTGGAAGGGCTTGATAGGCATCACCGCTTGCTCGACAGCTACAAAAAACTACACGCAGCGCGAGCGCGTGCACACGAACGATAAGAAAGATTTGCGACCATGCCCGTTACACAAATCACGCTCCTCAGAGGCTATGCGCAAGAAGCGCAACAGCGCCTGGTTGACCATGTCTCTAAAGCGGTGCGGTCGGTCATACCAGCCCCAGAGGCAGGTACCACAACGTTCATTCAGGAGGTGGTGGCCTACCAACGCGACGGTCGATTTTTTGACCAGGGTAATGCCGCACTTAGCAGCGCCACCGACGTGGTGAAAAGTTTTCTAGCCGCGATGCAGGCGCGCGACTTGGCGCAAGCCCAAACCCACTTGCGTGCCGACTTTCAAATGGTGTTTCCAGGTGGGCAAACCTTTCATCGGCTCGAAGAACTCTTGGCTTGGGCAACAACCCGTTACCAACGCATAGAAAAAAAGTTTTCGCACTTTGACGAGTCATGGCAAGGCGACCGCACCGTGGTCTATTGCGCTGGAAACTTGAAAGGTGTTTGGCCCAACGGCACAGCGTTTGACAACATCCGTTTCATCGATCGCTTTGAAGTTATCGCCGGCCAACTTGCCCGACAAGATGTGTGGAATGATTTGGGCGAACATGACCCAACTTCGCTGTGAAAACTTCCCTGCGATAACCCGCACAAAGCTTGAGTTTTTCGACAGCACCGTTCTCTGTTAATCCGCAGACACCCCCGCCTTGCGGATGATGGGCCCCCATTTGTTGATTTCCGCCCTGAGGTGATCTTTCAGCCCATCGGCCGTCATCTTGTCGGCGGCGGGAATGTCAGAGCTGAGCTCCGTCATGCGCTGTTTGATGGTCTCGTCTGCCATGGCAAAACGCAGGGCCGTGTTGATCTTTTGTAGAACAGGCGCAGGAGTGCCTTTGGGCGCGTACATGCCGTGCCACACCTTGACTTCAAAACCTTTCAGGCCTTGTTCATCGAGCGTGGGCACGTTGGGCAAAGCCGCCAAGCGTTTCAAGGTGGTCACGCCAAACACTTTGACGCGCCCGTCCTTGATCATGGGCACTGTCTGTGTCGTTTGGTCGCACATGATGTCGACTTGCCCCCCTAACAAATCATTCATCGCAGGCCCGGTGCCTTTGTAGGGGATGGTGTTGATGTTCACGCCAATGGCACTTCTGAACATCAAGCCGCACAAGTTCGACACGGCCCCCAGGCCGGCATCAGCCAACGACACTTTCTGTTCGTTGGCTTTGATGTAGGCAATGAGTTCTTGCAAGTTGTTGGCCGGAATGTCTTTGCGAGCGATCAGCGTCATGGGCACATCGAGCACTTGGCCGATGTACTCAAAGTCTGTCAATGGGTCAAAGTTGAGCTTCTTGTAGAGCGCAGGTGCGGTCGACATGCCCATGTGGTGCAAGAAGATGGTGTAGCCATTGGGCGCTGAACGGGCCACCTTGGTCGCCCCAATCGTGCCGCCTGCCCCGTTGACGTTTTCAACCACCACCGGTTGACCCAAGGACTTGCCCATGGGAATTGCCATCATGCGCGCCACCACATCGGTGGGGCCACCTGCCGCAAACGGAATCACCAGCGTGATGGACTTGTCGGGGTAGCTTTGGGCATGGGCGAAACCGCAGACCAGCACACAGACCGTCAGCAGGGTTTTGATGGGTGTCATCGTTGTCTCCTCTTGTAGAAATCTCAACGCATCATCGCGGCATCAACGGCGGGAAGACACCCCTGAAAACCCCAGTTCTTGCAAGATCGCGTCGGTGTGCGCCCCTACTTGGGGGATGGCATCCATGCGGTAATCGAAGGCGCTTTGTTTGCCGGGTGGGAGTAACGCGGGCAGCTCGCCCGCCGGCGAGTCAACCGTGGTCCATCGCGCACGGGCTTGCAGTTGCGGATGCGCCCACAAGTCCGCCATGGTGTTCATGCGGGCATTGGCAATTTGCGCGAGGTCTAAGCGGGCCATCACTTGTGCCGTGGTCAAACTGGCAAAGGTGTCGAGAATAATTTTTTGTAAATCTTGCCGATGGGCATTGCGCTGCGCATTGCTGCCAAAGCGCGCATCGGTCGCCAGCGCAGCTTGCTGCAACACCTGCTGGCAAAACTGCACCCATTCCCGTTCGTTTTGTAGGCCCAGCATGACCGTGCCACCATCGCCCGCAGCAAAAGGGCCATAAGGGTAAATCGTGGCATGCGCAGCCGCACTGCGGGGCGGAGGCGAGGCGTTGTCCATCGCGTAATACATGGGGAACCCCATCCACTCGCCCAAGGCCTCGAGCATGGACACATCGATGTGCGAGCCCTCGCCTGTTTTGTCGCGCTGAATCAGGGCTGACAAGATGTTGGTGTAGGCGTACATACCCGCCGCAATATCAGCGATCGAGTTGCCGCTCTTGCTAGGCTGCTCGGGCGTACCGGTGATGCTCAAAAAACCCGCCTCACTTTGGATCAGCAAGTCATAGGCTTTTTTATCGCGGTACGGGCCATCGTTGCCATAGCCCGAAATGTCACACACGATGAGACGTGGGTGCTCGGCGCGCAAGGTGGCGGCATCGAGCCCCATGCGGGCTGTGGCACCGGGGGCGAGGTTTTGCACCAGCACATCGGCTTGGGTGATGAGCTTTTTGAGCACGGCTAAATCGTGCGGGTCTTTCAAATCCAACGCCAAGCTCTCTTTGGAGCGGTTCACCCAGACAAAATGCGAGGACTCACCGCGGGCACGCTGGTCATAAGCCCGCGCAAAATCGCCAACGACTGGTCGTTCGACTTTGATGACGCGTGCCCCTAAATCTGCCAACTGACGGGTACAAAACGGCGCCGCAATCGCGTGCTCTAGCGAGACGACCGTGATGTGGTCGAGCGGACGTACGCCCGACGTGTTGGCGCTTGGCGCGGTGTGTGTAGGCGTAGTCATGTGAGTCTCTAGGATGAAGCAAGTTCTGCCGTGGCTTGCATGGTGAGCCAGCCTTCGTGGTCTTGTGCCCACAGGTGTACCTGCTGGCCATCAGCTTGGGGTTGACCGCTGACGCGAAGGTGGCGTTGGTCGGCGCATTCAAAGGTCGGGCGCAAGGCCTTGAATTCAAAACGACGAATGGGGCGATCGGTCTGGCGACGCACAAGGTCCACCAACAAGGTGGCAATCGAGGGGCCATGGACGATCAGCCCAGGGTAGCCTTCCACTTGCGTCACATACTTGCGGTCGTAGTGAATGCGGTGGCCGTTGAAAGTGAGGGCCGAGTAGCGAAACAGCAAGACGTCATCGGGCACCACGTCTCGCGTCCACAAGGCCCCCATGGCCGCAGCGACGGGCGCAGGCACAGGGTCGCTGGCTTGTGCCGCCGGCCGATACACGATGTCGTGCGCCTCGGTCAAACACAGCCCCTGCGCGTTATGCACCTCGTGCTTCACCACGACAAATAACAAATCACCTGAGCGGCCCGACTTGTGCGTGACCGACTCAATGGTGGACACACGTTTGACCGCCTCGCCCACGCGCAGCGGGGCGTGCCAGTGCAAACGCCCGCCCGCCCACATGCGACGGGGCAGCGGCACGGGTGGCAAAAAACCACCGCGCTGGGCGTGGCCATCGGGGCCAATCTCGCTTTGACGGTGGTGCGGCAAAAAGAACAACCAATGCCACAGCGCGGGAAGCGCGGTGCCGGCGACTGGCAAAGGATCCTCACGGTCGAGCGTGGCGCTCAAAGCGCGCAAGGGCGCGGGCGTGATCAGGTCTTCCAAGGTTTCGCTTCGGCCCTGCCAAGTTTGCAGGTGGGCGAGCAGTTCAGGCGTCAAGTGTGAGGTCATACATCAGTCGATCGACGCGCCAGAGGTTTTGACAATTTGCGCCCAGCGCGCAATGTCTTCGTTCAAAATTTTGGCAAATTGCTCAGGCGTGGTCGGGGCTGCCAACTCGACGCCTTGCAGTTCTAATTTGTCGCGCAAGTCTTTGGCCGCCAAGGCCTTCGCCATGCCCTCTTCCAACTTGGCCAACACATCGTTGGGTGTGCCCGCAGGCGCAAACAAACCTATCCACAAGGTGCCGCTGTAACCGGGCACCACTTCAGACAAAGCGGGCACGTCAGGCAAGGCGGGCGAACGACGCGCACTGCTCACCGCCAAGGGCTTGAGCTTGCCCGATTTGATGTGTGACAGCGACGACGGCAAGCTGGCGAACACCAAAGGGAGTTGCCCGCCCAACACATCGTTTAGGGCAGGGGCGACACCTTTGTAGGGCACGTGCTGCAAATCAATCCCAGCCATGCTGTTGAGCATCTCACCCAGCAAATGGTTCAAGGTGCCATTGCCCGCCGAGGCGAAGGAGTAATGGCCCGGCTTTGTTTTGGCCAGCGCGATCAACTCCTTGACGGACTTGGCAGGAAAATCAGGATGCGCCAGCAGCACATTTGGCACGCTACCAATCAAGGCCACGGGCTTGAAATCTTTGACCGGATCAAAGCCCGGATTTTTATAGAGCGCTGGATTGATCGCTTGGCTGCTGCTGATGGTCATCAACAAGGTGTAACCGTCTTTGGCCGACTTGCCGACAAACTGCGTCCCAATATTGCCGCCTGCACCGGGACGGTTCTCGACCGCCACGGGGGAGCCCAACACGTCTGAGAGTTTTTGACTGACCACACGCCCCACGATGTCGTTGGTGCCACCCGCTGTTTGCGGCACCACCATCAAAATTGGCCGACTCGGGTAGCTGACTTGCGCCGCCGCCCACTCACACCACACCACACCCAATGACAGGGCCATCACTGCCAAACGTCGCGAAATAGAAGGTCGTTTCATCGTTGCTTCTCCATCAAGGGTGTGAAGATACACCAGCGCAGCTTAGAGTTTAGGCACAGCGACCCACTGGCCCTCCAAGGCGTGAATGGCGATGCGTTTGTCAAACACCGCCTCAAGCGCACGATGTGTTTCAAGATCCGAGCAAGCACCTTGGTGCACCACGCGCCCCGCTTGCATGACCACCAAGTCATCCGCCTGCAGCGCCATGCCCACCTCGTGCAACACGCTGATGATGGTGGTGTGTTGTGACGTGAGGCAACGCACTTGCTCTAGCCAATCCACCTGGTGCGGCGGGTCCAGGTTGGCCAGCGGCTCGTCCATCAGCACCACTTGCGCTTGCACCGCCAAGGCACGTGCCAGCAACACACGCTGACGCTCGCCCCCCGAGAGCTGGCCCAAGGACCGTTCGCGCCAGTCCCAGGCCTGTGTGGCTTGCAAGGCCGTTTGCACCACCGCATGGTCATGCGCGGTGGGTGCCGCCAGCCAATCTTGGTGGGGCATGCGTCCGAGCATGACCACATCCCACACACGTAAATCGTCAGAGGCTGATTCGTTTTGCCCCAACCACGACAGTTGCTGTGCACGTTGGCGACGGTCCATTGCCGTCAGTTCCTGGTCAAACAAAAAGATGCGGCCCTTCATGGGCAATAACCCCGCCAAAGTTTTGAGCAAGGTCGATTTGCCTGCGCCATTGGGACCGACGATGCTGGTCCAACGGCCCGCCGCCAAGGACAGGTCAATGCCATGCAGCACCTCATGGCCGCCCAGCGACACATG
>CANGML010000068.1 GCA_947454585.1 Comamonadaceae bacterium | reverse complement strand
GGCCTGGAAGTGGGCGTGGATGGTTTGAACGAAAAAACCCAAGACCGCGAAGTGCTGGAAAAAGAGCTGGGCACGCCCGGCCCCGAGCGTATTTGGTATGTGGGCGATGCCTTCGCCATGGGCTTGAGCGTGGACGAGGTGTTTGCCTTGACCAAGATTGACCCTTGGTTCTTGGTGCAAATCGAAGAGATTGTGAAGATCGAGTTGGAAGTCGAGACCACCACGCTTGAGGCCATCACGCCTGCCGAATTACGCGCCTTGAAGAAGAAGGGCTTTTCTGATCGTCGTTTGGCCAAGCTGCTCAAGACCACCGAACACGTGGTGCGCGCACGTCGCCATGAACTCAACATTCGCCCCGTCTACAAACGCGTGGATACCTGTGCAGCCGAGTTTTCGACGGACACGGCTTACATGTACTCGTGCTACGAAGGCAACGGTGAAGCCTTTGGCGTTGGGGCTGCCGAGTGCGAAGCTGAACCCACGAACAACAAAAAAATCATGGTGCTCGGAGGCGGTCCCAACCGTATCGGCCAAGGCATTGAGTTTGACTACTGCTGCGTGCATGCTGCGCTCGCCATGCGCGAAGATGGCTATGAAACCATCATGGTGAACTGCAATCCTGAGACCGTGTCGACCGACTACGACACCTCAGACCGTTTGTATTTTGAGCCCTTGACACTTGAAGACGTGCTCGAAATCGTTGACAAAGAAAAGCCCACCGGCGTGATTGTTCAATACGGTGGTCAAACGCCCTTGAAATTGGCGCTTGGTTTGGAAGCTGCAGGCGTGCCCATCATCGGCACCAGCCCGGACATGATTGACGCTGCCGAAGACCGTGAGCGTTTCCAAAAGTTGCTGCAAGACCTCGGTCTGCGCCAACCCCCGAATGCCACGGCGCGCACCGAAACCGAAGCACTTGAGAAAGCTGCTGCCTTGGGCTACCCCCTGGTGGTGCGCCCCAGCTATGTGCTGGGTGGTCGTGCCATGGAAATCGTGCATGAGCAACGCGACTTGGAGCGCTACATGCGCGAAGCGGTCAAGGTGTCTAACGATTCGCCTGTTTTGTTGGATCGTTTTTTGAACGATGCAATTGAATGTGATGTGGACTGCTTGCGAGATCCCGAGGGCAAGACCTTCATTGGCGGCGTGATGGAACACATCGAACAAGCGGGTGTGCACAGCGGCGACTCGGCTTGCTCGTTGCCGCCTTACTCCTTGTCAGAAGCCACCGTGACGGAACTCAAGCGCCAGTCCGCTGCCATGGCGGGTGCTTTGCATGTGGTCGGCTTGATGAACGTGCAATTCGCGATTCAACATGTGGATGGCAAGGACGTGATCTACGTCTTGGAAGTGAACCCACGCGCCTCACGCACAGTGCCTTATGTCTCAAAAGCCACGGGCATTCAGTTGGCCAAAGTGGCCGCACGTTGCATGGCAGGCCAAACCTTGGCATCACAAGGCATCACCCAAGAAGTCACGCCCCCTTATTTCAGCGTGAAAGAAGCGGTGTTCCCTTTTGTGAAGTTCCCAGGCGTGGACACCATCCTCGGCCCCGAGATGAAGTCCACCGGCGAAGTCATGGGCGTGGGCAAAACATTTGGCGAAGCCTTTGTGAAGAGCCAATTGGGTGCAGGTACCAAGTTGCCTCGCCCCCGTGATGCTGATGGTCGCTCGACGGGTAAGGTGTTCATCTCTGTTAAAAACAACGACAAGCCACGGGCCATCGAGGTCGCCCGCCAATTGTCTGATTTAGGTTTTGAATTGATCGCCACCAAAGGTACTGCATCAGCGCTCGTGGAGTCAGGCGTACCTTGCGATGTGGTGAACAAGGTGACTGAAGGACGCCCTCACATTGTCGACAGCATCAAGAACAACGAAGTGGTGTTGGTGATCAACACCGTGGAAGAGCGTCGCAATGCGATCGCCGATTCACGCCACATTCGCACCTCGGCATTGCTTAACCGTGTCACGACTTTCACAACCATCGCAGGCGCAGAGGCCGCTGTGGAAGGCATGAAGTACATGGATAAGTTGGATGTCATTTCAGTGCAGGAAATGCACGCCCAATTGATTGCCAATTAAGACGGCTTAAGGACACACGATGAGCACAGTTCCTATCACCAAGCGCGGTGCAGAAAAACTCAAGGATGAGTTGCACAAGCTCAAAACCGTCGAGCGTCCCAGCGTGATTGCTGCGATTGCTGAAGCGCGTGCGCAAGGCGACTTGAGCGAAAACGCTGAGTACGACGCAGCCAAAGATCGTCAAGGTTTTATCGAGGGCCGCATCCAAGAAATTGAAGGCAAATTGTCGGTGGCACAAATCATTGACCCAGCATCTCTGGATGCCGGTGGTCGGGTGGTGTTTGGTGCCACCGTTGCCCTGGAAGACGAAGATTCTGGCGACAAGGTGACCTACCAAATCGTGGGCGAAGACGAAGCCGATCTGAAGCTTGGCCTCATCAACATCAGCAGTCCGATTGCGCGCGCCCTGATTGGCAAGGAGGAGGGCGATGTGGCGGAAGTGCAAGCCCCCGGTGGTGTGAAGCACTACGAAGTGGTCAAGGTGTCTTACCTGTAAACCTCGATGGCGCGGCTTCAAGTTTTTTTGGCAGCGCTGTGGTGGGGCAGCCTCTCGGCAGTAGGTTTCATGGTGGTCCCGATGCTGTTCATGCACTTGGAGACACCGGCCATCGCCGGGCAAATGGCTGCCCGTTTGTTCACCGCCCAGTCATGGCTGTCACTCGTGTGTGGTCTGCTGCTTTTGCTGGCACACAAGCGTTTCAATAACGATAGAAATCACACACCCTCACCTTGGGTGATTGTCGGCATGTTGTGCGCGTTGTTGATCGAAGTGGCGGTTAAGCCCCATATCGTGGCGCGTGACAACATGGCGTTGTGGCACAACCTAGGCACTGCCTTTTTTGTATTGCAGTGGGTCTGCGCAGGAAAAATTTTGTGGGCTTTATACCCCGCGCAGCTTGCGCCTGCCAGTGCAGCAAGCCCAAGTGCGAATGATTAACCCAAGCTGCGTTTTTTGACTGAAATCTTTTTGGGTTTGGCGCGTTTGACTTGACCACCAGACGTCAGGCGTTGGTTGCCCAGCACGCGCAAAGTTTTCACTTCTGGGCGTTGACCGCCTCGGCTGCTGTACTTGAGCACTTTGACATCGCGTGGACCCGCCATGCGGTCCTCGTCAACGGTGCGCTCTTTTTCTGCGCGAGGACGCCACAACACAAATAGCTTACCGATATGTTGAATAGGTGCAGCGTTGAGTTGGTCAGCCAAAGCTACCAACATGGCTTCGCGTGCTTGGCGGTCGTCACCTAAGACGCGGATTTTGATCAGGCCGTGGGCGTTCAGGGCCATCTCGGCTTCTTTGATCACGGCAGGGGTTAATCCCTCGTTGCCAATCATCACAACGGGGTCTAAATGGTGCGCTTCAGCGCGGTGAATTTTGCGTTCAGCGGGGGTGAGTTTTATGGCGGGCATGCAGGTATTATCCCCGCTCGCTGAGCTAGACGCATGAAGGGTTGATTTGAAAGCTAAGACTAAAAGTAAAAAGGTGAATAAAACATGGTTGAACGACCACGTGAACGACACCTACGTCAAATTGGCTCAAAAGGAGGGCTACCGCGCCCGTGCCGCCTACAAGCTCAAGGAAATTGACGAACAGTTTGGCTTGATCAAACCCAACCACGTGGTGGTGGACCTCGGATGTGCGCCGGGCGCTTGGTGTCAATACTTGCGTCGACGGATGTCGCCCACAGGGGCTGCTGCGGGTACGTTAAACGGCACGATTATTGGGTTGGATATCTTGCCCATGGAGGCGGTGGAGGACGTGACCTTCATCCAAGGCGATTTCCGTGAAGAAGCGGTGTTGGCTCAGCTAGAAGAAGCTCTGCAAGGCCGTGTTGTGGATGTGGTGGTGTCAGACATGGCACCCAACCTCACCGGTATTGAAGCCACCGACGCCACCCGCATTGCGCATTTGATTGAGCTGGCGGTGGATTTTGCACAAAACCATCTCAAAGAAGATGGCGCTCTGGTGGTCAAGCTGTTCCACGGCAGTGGTTACAGCGATTTGGTCAACCTCTTTAAAAGCACCTTTCGTGTGGTCAAACCGGTTAAACCAAAGGCCAGCCGAGACAAATCAAGTGAAACCTTTTTAGTTGGTGTCGGTGTGAAAAGTCGCGTTTTAGCAAATCCTTGATGCTGGTAGGGCTGCAAAGCACGAATAAACGGGCATCAGCGCTTGAAACGCCTAAAATGAATCCCATCTGTGTACGACTTGTACTCTTTTTTAATCGGAGCCCACATTGAACAATCAATGGTTCTCAAAAGTCGCTGTTTGGTTGGTCATCGCCTTGGTGATGTTCACCGTCTTCAAACAGTTTGAAACACGCCCAGGCGCAGGTTCTGGTTATCTTGGTTACTCGGATTTCCTCGAAGAGGTGCGTGCCAAGCGCATCAAAACCGCCACCATCCAAGAAGGTCAGGGCGGCACTGAGATTACAGCGGTCACTAATGACGAGCGCAAGATTCGCACCACCGCGACCTACCTTGACCGCGGTTTGGTCGGTGACCTGATTGCCAATGGCGTGAAGTTTGACGTCAAACCGCGTGAAGAAGGCTCGCTGCTCATGACACTGTTGGTCAGCTGGGGCCCCATGCTGCTGTTGATCGGGGTGTGGGTGTACTTCATGCGCCAAATGCAAGGCGGTGGCAAAGGCGGTGCCTTCAGCTTTGGCAAGAGCAAAGCTCGTATGCTCGATGAGAACAACAACCAAGTGACCTTTGCCGATGTGGCGGGTTGCGATGAGGCCAAAGAAGAAGTCAAAGAAGTGGTGGACTTTTTGAAAGACCCCCAGCGCTTCCAAAAACTCGGCGGACGTATTCCCCGCGGCTTGCTGTTGGTGGGCCCTCCCGGTACCGGTAAAACTTTGTTGGCCAAAGGCATTGCTGGCGAGGCCAAAGTGCCATTCTTCAGCATTTCTGGTTCTGACTTTGTTGAAATGTTTGTTGGCGTGGGTGCTGCCCGCGTACGCGACATGTTTGAGAACGCCAAAAAGAACGCGCCTTGCATCATTTTCATTGATGAGATCGATGCCGTGGGGCGTCAACGTGGCGCAGGTGTGGGCGGTGGCAATGACGAACGCGAACAAACCCTCAACCAAATGCTCGTGGAGATGGATGGTTTCGAAACCAACCTCGGTGTGATCGTGGTGGCGGCGACCAACCGCCCCGACATTTTGGATGCCGCTTTGTTGCGCCCCGGTCGCTTTGACCGTCAGGTGTATGTGACCTTGCCTGATATCCGTGGCCGCGAACAAATCTTGAACGTGCACATGCGTAAGGTGCCAATCGGCCAAGACGTCAATGCCAGCGTGATTGCACGTGGCACCCCTGGCATGAGTGGTGCTGATTTGGCCAACCTGTGTAACGAGGCCGCTTTGATGGCTGCGCGTCGCAATGCGCGTGTGGTGGAGATGCAAGACTTCGAGAAGGCCAAAGACAAAATCTTGATGGGTCCCGAGCGTAAGAGCATGGTGATGCCCGAAGAGGAGCGTCGCAACACGGCCTACCACGAATCGGGCCACGCGTTGATTGGCAAACTCTTGCCCAAGTGCGACCCCGTGCACAAGGTCACCATCATCCCGCGTGGCCGTGCGCTGGGCGTGACCATGAGCTTGCCAGAGAAAGACCGCTACAGCTACGACCGCGAATACATGCTCAACCAAATCAGCATGTTGTTTGGTGGTCGTATTGCAGAAGAGGTGTTCATGAACCAAATGACCACGGGTGCGAGTAACGACTTTGAGCGTGCAACGACGATTGCGCGCGACATGGTGACCCGCTACGGCATGACTGAGGCCTTGGGCCCCATGGTCTATGCCGAGAATGAAGGCGAAGTGTTCTTGGGCCGCTCCGTCACCAAGACCACCAGCATGTCAGAAGCCACCATGCAAAAAGTGGATGTGGAAGTGCGCCGCATCATCGATATGCAATACAACTTGGCTCGACGCTTGATTGAGGAGCACTCAGACAAGATGCACACCATGGCCAAGGCCTTGCTCGAATGGGAAACCATCGACAAGGAGCAAATTGATGACATCATGGAAGGCCGCCAACCACGCCCCCCCAAAGACTGGACCCCACGTACCCCCTCCGGTGGCGACAGTGGTGGTGGCTCCCCTGCGGTGCAGGCTGAGCCCTCACCTTCGGCGGCATAAGGGCTACAGAACAACCATCAACACGGGGCGCAAGCCCCGTTTTTTATCCCGCTATGTTTTGGCAAACCACACGCTTTCGCATTGACCTCAGCCGACCTCAAGTGATGGGCATTGTCAATGTCACGCCTGACTCGTTCTCAGATGGTGGACAGCACGCCACGGTGCGATCGGCCCTCGCGCATTGCGAGCAGCTGCTCAAAGAGGGCGCTCATGTGCTGGACATTGGGGGTGAATCTACCCGTCCGGGCGCGCCTGCTGTGACGCTGGAAGACGAGTTAGCCCGGGTCTTGCCCGTGGTGCGCGAAGCGGTTCGCTTGGATGTGCCGATCTCGGTGGACACTTACAAGTCAGAAGTGATGCGCGCTGTGTTGGATGCCGGTGTGGACATCATCAATGATGTGTGGGCTTTACGCCAAGGTGATGCAGCCCTAGTTGTGGCGTCGCATGCGCAATGTGGCGTTTGTTTGATGCACATGCACGGCGAGCCTCAAACCATGCAGGCCTTGCCGATGCCAGGCTCGGCGTTGGAGCCCGTGGCTGCATTTTTGAAGCAACATGCCGTCGCCTTGCAAGCCTTAGGCGTTGCCCGCGAGCGCATTGCGCTTGATCCCGGCGTGGGTTTTGGCAAAACCGTGGCGCAAAATTTCGAATTGCTGGCGCAACAAGCCCAATTGCTTGCTTTGGGTTACCCCTTGCTCGTGGGGTGGTCGCGCAAATCATCGTTGGGTGTCGTTACCGATTGTGCGGTTAACGATCGCCTCGTGCCCAGCGTTGCCGCCGCCTTGTTGGCGGTCGAGCGGGGGGCGCGCCTTGTGCGTGTGCATGATGTGGCACCCACAGTTCAAGCTTTGAAGGTTTGGCAGGCGGCCCGCATTTGAGACAATGCCATGATGAGCGACGACAGACAAAAATAACGACCAAGGTAGCACCAGATGACACGCAAATATTTCGGCACCGATGGCATTCGCGGCACTGTCGGCCAAGCCCCCATCACCCCTGACTTTGTGCTTCGCTTGGCCCATGCGGTAGGGCGTGTGCTGAAGCAAACGGAGGCGCACCCCACGGTGTTGATTGGCAAAGACACGCGCATCTCTGGCTACATGCTGGAGTCAGCTTTGGAATCTGGCTTTAACTCTGCCGGTGTGAATGTGGTGCTGCTCGGGCCGTTGCCCACACCGGGCGTGGCTTACCTCACGCGGGCACAGCGTGCCAGCTTGGGTGTGGTCATCAGTGCCAGCCACAACCCTTTTGCGGACAACGGCATCAAGTTTTTCAGTGCGCAAGGCAACAAGCTCAGCGATGCTTGGGAGTTGGCTGTTGAGGCTGCGCTAGATGAGCCACCCGTTTGGGTGAACTCGGCTCAGTTGGGCAAAACCAAGCGTTTGGACGATGCCGCAGGCCGCTACATTGAGTTTTGCAAGAGTACGTTTTCCAACGACCTCACGCTCAAAGGTTTGAAAATTGTGGTCGATGCCGCGCATGGCGCGGCGTATCACATCGCGCCCAAGGTGTTCCATGAGTTGGGTGCTGATGTGGTGGCCATCGGTTGCAGCCCTGATGGTTTGAACATCAACCACGAAGTGGGCGCCACACACCCCGATGCCTTGGTGCGTTCTGTCAAAGCCAACCACGCGGACTTTGGCATTGCCCTAGATGGCGATGCCGACCGTCTGCAAATGGTGGATGCCCAAGGGCGTTTGTACAACGGCGATGAGCTCTTGTATTTGATGACCGATGACCGCTTGGCCAATGATGAAGTAGTGCCAGGCGTGGTGGGTACCTTGATGACCAACATGGCGGTGGAAGTGGCCTTGAAGAAACGTGGTGTGCAGTTTGTGCGCGCCAAGGTGGGTGACCGCTATGTGTTGGAAGAACTCGCCAAACACCAATGGATT
>CANGML010000067.1 GCA_947454585.1 Comamonadaceae bacterium | reverse complement strand
AGATTGGGACGCCAACGCGCGACTGGAAAGACCAACCTGAAACAAGAGCCCTTCCCTAGCTCACTGGCGATAGAGAGGCTGCCGCCATGTCGTTGCATCACATGTTTGACAATGGCCAGTCCCAATCCCGTCCCGCCAGATTCACGCGAACGGCTGCGGTCCACGCGGTAAAACCTCTCGGTCAAACGAGGCAGGTGTTCAGCTGCAATGCCCGGTCCCGAATCACGCACTTCAAAGACCAAACTCGAATCTGCCCCTCTGTCTACCGTCACATCGATGCGGCCACCGGCAGGCGTGTAACGCACGGCATTGCTCACCAAGTTGGACAAGGCGCTCTGCAATTCGCGCGGTTCGCCTAGCAGGACGGCCTCCTCAAGCGAAGCAGCCACATCGAATTGAATCGTGTGATGCGACGCGCCCTGCGTGATCATGCTGGACAGACCGATGGCCTCTTGCTGACATGACTGCAGCAGTTGGTTCAGCGGTAAGGTATTGAGAAAGCTCGGGACGGGGCTTCCTTCAAGTCGCGACAAGGTCAGCAAATCCTCGACCAAGCCCTGCATGCGCTCGGCTTGTACGGCCATCAACCCCAAGTACCTTGTTTTTTCTTCTTCATTTAACTTCAGTGTGAGCAGCGTTTCAACAAAGCCCGACATCACCGTGAGTGGGGTTCGAATTTCGTGCGACACATTGGCTACGAAATCGCGGCGCATGGCTTCTGCTTGCTCGAGCAGCGTCACATCACGTGTCAGCAACAGTTGCTTTCCTTCACCGTAGCGATGGCGTTGCACCGAAATACGAACGGGACGCTCAATGCGATGTTTGTAGCCTGCGATCACCACCGCATCGGTCGGCTCTTCAACTGTCATGTAGGCCGTGAAGACAGGGTCGCGCAGCAAATTACCCACACGTTGCATCACATCGCGCTCAGGGTGGATTCCTAAGTGAGAGGCTGCGGTTTGGTTGCACCATTCAATTTGGGCATTGGCATCGAGCATGACCACGCCATTGGGCGAGGCTTGAATGGCCGATAAAAAATCTTTCAAGCGCTGTTCACCTGCGTTGATGCTGCGTTCGCGTTCACGCAAGAGCCTACGTGCACGGTCCAACAGGACCCCCCACCAACCCGAGACGTCAGGCGCAAAACCTAAGTCGCCATGACGAAGCCACGAACGAACACGGTAGCCGCGCCACGCATCCACCAACATCCACAGCAAAGCGGCCAGCAAACCGCCTGTGAGCAAGTGAAGCGAACGCGGCAAGTCACCCAAAACGGCCCACGCAAAACCTAATGCGGCACCAAAGGCGATGAACGATAAAAATGAAAAAAAGCGACTGATCACAAAAACCTAGGCTTTAGGGTTGGTGCGTGATCCTATATCCTACGCCACGCACGGTCTCCACCATGCTGCCAGCCTCACCCAGTGCTTCGCGCAAGCGCTTCACATGCACATCCACCGTGCGCTCTTCAATGAACACATGGTCTCCCCATACTCGGTCGAGCAATTGGCTGCGGCTATGCACACGCTCAGCGTGGTGCATCAAGTAGTTGAGCAGTTTGAACTCGGTCGGGCCCAACTTGATGCCTTGCTCATTGAAACTCACGCGGTGTGTTGATCCGTCTAACTTCAAGGCGCCAATGCTCACCACATCGCTGGCTTGTTCTGGCGCACGGCGGCGCAGCACGGCGCGGATGCGGGCCAACAGCTCTTGGGTAGAAAAAGGCTTGGTGATGTAGTCATCGGCACCCGCATCTAGGCCAGCAATTTTGTCGGGCTCGTCACCGCGTGCGGTCAACATCAATATGGGCGTGGTCTTGGTGCGGGGGTCCGCACGCCAACGTCGCGCTAACTCCAAACCGCTTTGGCCTGGCAACATCCAATCGAGCAAGATCACATCCGGCAGCACCTCATCAATGTGCTTTTGCGCTGCCACACCATCTGCCGCCAACATGGGCAGCATGCCGTTGTGACGCAAATTAATTGAAATAAGTTCGGCGATCGAGGACTCATCTTCGACCACCAAGACGCGCGCTACTTTCATGTTTGACTTACCTTCAATTAGCCCATCGACGATTCAACATCGGCCAATGGCGTGTGACGCACGTCTTCACCTTTGACGATGTAGATCACAAACTCAGCAATGTTCTTGGAGTGGTCGCCAATGCGTTCAATCGCTTTGGCCACAAACAACAAATCAAGACTGGCCGAGATCGTGCGTGGGTCTTCCATCATGTAGGTGATGAGCTTGCGCACAAAGCCGTCGAACTCTTGGTCAATGGCATCGTCTTCACGCAAGATGCTGACTGCCATGGGCACATCTAAGCGCGCAAAAGAATCGAGGGCTTTGCGCAACAAGCCTGAAGCCATTTCAGCCGACACACGCAAATCACCCGAAGGCAACGAACGAGGGGCCGAGCTGTCGATGATGGACTTGACCATACGTGCAATCTTGGCTGCCTCGTCACCCACACGCTCTAAGTTGGCGGTG
Source organism: Comamonadaceae bacterium (assembly GCA_947454585.1). GTDB lineage: Bacteria > Pseudomonadota > Gammaproteobacteria > Burkholderiales > Burkholderiaceae_C > Limnohabitans. The sequence continues at coordinate 5,673 of CANGML010000067.1, read as the reverse complement.
GTTTTCGACATGGCCATGAGCAAACGCAAGTCACGCGCCGTGGGTTGGCGACGGCCAATCACCGAGGCGATCTCGCGGTCAATCTCCACTTCCAGCGTGTTGACTTTGTTTTCGGTGACCAACACATCGTCTGCAGCCTCAGGGCTGAATTGCGACAAGGCATAGACGGCTTGGCGAATTTGTGACTCGACCAATCCACCCAACTCCATCACATGTGAGGAGATGTTGTTGAGATCGGAATCAAACTGTGAGGACAGGTGTTTATCTGGCATGGTGTTCTCCTATTAGCCGAAACGGCCTGTGATGTAGTCTTCTGTGGCGGTCTTGTTGGGCTTAAAGAAGATTTGTTCGGTTTCGCCAAACTCGACCAATTCGCCCAAATACATGTAAGCCGTGAAGTCGCTGCAACGCGCCGCTTGTTGCATGTTGTGGGTCACGATAGCGATGGTGTAGTCGGCTTTGAGTTCATGCACCAACTCTTCCACCTTGCCGGTTGAAATGGGGTCAAGTGCCGAGGTGGGTTCGTCCAACAACAACACCGAGGGCTTCACCGCCACGCTGCGGGCAATGCACAACCGTTGTTGTTGACCACCCGAGAGCGACAATCCGTTTTGGCCTAACTTGTCTTTCACCTCGGTCCACAAAGCAGCTTTGGTCAGCGCCCATTCCACACGCTCATCCATCTCGGTTTTGCTGAGGTTTTCATACAGACGCACACCGAAGGCGATGTTGTCGTAAATCGTCATCGGGAACGGTGTAGGTTTTTGAAACACCATGCCAATGCGGGCACGCAGCAAGTTCAAATCTTGCTTGGGATCCAAAATGTTTTGACCATAGAAGTTGATTTCTCCTTCCGCACGTTGACCTGGGTACAAGCTGTACATGCGGTTCAAGGTGCGCAACAAGGTGGACTTGCCACAGCCAGATGGCCCAATGAAGGCGGTGACTTTGCGCTCAGCGATGTCCATGGTGACATTGCGCAGACCTTGGAATTTGCCGTAAAAGAAGTTCAAGTCGCGAACTTCAAGGGCGTTTTTGGTGGCTGTTTTGGTTTCAGACATTGTTTAAATTCCTGAGTGAAATTAGGCGCTGACTTTGTCGCGGAAGAACACGCGTGCCAAGATATTCAGCACGAGCACAGTCAAGGTAATCAAAAGCGCGCCAGCCCAAGCCAAACGCACCCAGTTGTCATAGGGGCTCATGGCGAACTGGAAGATCACCACAGGCAAGTTAGCCATGGGCGCGCCCATGTTGGTGCTGAAGAATTGATTGTTCAAGGCTGTGAAGAGCAAGGGCGCTGTCTCGCCGCTGATGCGGGCCACCGCCAACAACAGGCCTGTCATCACGCCGCTCTTGGCCGCACGCAGAGAGATGAAGGTGGCCACTTTCCAGCGAGGGGCACCCAAAGCAAAGGCCGCTTCACGCAAACTACCGGGCACCAAACGCAGCATGTTTTCGGTGGTACGCATGATCACGGGAACGGCAATGAGCGACAAGGCCAAGCTGCCTGCATAGCCAGAAAAATTGCCAACTGTGGCCACGGCAATGGCGTAGACAAACAGGCCCAGCACAATAGAGGGGGCTGACAACATGATGTCCGTCACAAATCGTGTCAGCTCTGCCGTTTTGCTTTCATCGCCGTATTCGGTGAGGTAGACCCCAGCCAAGATCCCCACAGGGGTAGAGACCAGCACGGTCAAGCCCACGATCATCAAACTGCCCACAATCGCATTACGCAAACCACCGCCTTCGGTGCCGGGTGCGGGCGTGTCATGTGTGAGCAAGTTGGCGTCCAAGGCTGACAAACCATTGGCAAACAGCACATACAAAATCCAGAGCAAGACAGCAAGACCAATCGCCATGGCTGTCATGGAGAACGCCAAGCCCAGCAAGCTGGTGATGCGGCGCTTGGCGTAAAGTTGTTTATTCATGTCCATAAAACCTCTCAGTTGCCCTTGGCTTTTTCAGCACGTTGAATCATGTTCTTGGCCAATGCCAGCACCACGAAGGTGATCACGAAGAGCAAAAAGCCCAAGGCAAACAAGGTGGAGAAATGCAAGCCCTCAGCTTCGCCAAATTCGTTGGCCAACACAGAGGCGATGGAAGTTCCGGGTGAGAACAAAGAAGTGGGCATGCGGTTGGCATTACCAATCACGAAGGTAACCGCCATGGTTTCACCCAGGGCTCGACCTAGCCCTAGCATGATGCCGCCTATCACGCCTTTTTGCGTGTAGGGCAACACCACTTGGCGCACCACCTCCCAGGTGGTGCACCCCAATCCATAGGCTGACTCGCGCAAAATCGGTGGTGTGATTTCAAACACATCACGCATCACCGCAGCCACAAAAGGCAGCACCATGAACGCCAACACAATACCGGCGGCCAAAATGCCCATGCCATTGGTGGCACCGCCAAACAAGGAACCTACCAAGGGCATACCGCGTAGGACATTTTGCAACGGCACTTGCAAGTGGTCGGCAAACAAGGGGGCGAACACAAACAAACCGAACATGCCATAGATGATGGAGGGCACAGCCGCCAACAGCTCAATGGCGGTGCCCAAGGGGCGACGCAACCACACGGGACAGGTCTCGGTCAAAAACACCGCCACACCAAAAGCCAAGGGCACAGCGATCAACAAAGCAATACTGGCGCTGGCCACGGTGCCCACAATCGCGATGGCGGCACCAAAATCACCTTTGATGATGTCCCACTCGACGCGCCATAAAAAATTAAAACCAAACTTTTGGAAAGTCGGCCACGCATTCACAAACAAGGAAATGATGATGCCCAACAAGGCCAGCAACACCAGCAAGGAAAAAGCTTGCGTGATGCGGTGGAAAAAGAAGTCTTGCACGCGCTGTTTCTTGGCGATGGCCACCATGTCGTTGCTCACGACTTGACTGGCTTCATGCGGCGATAGATTGGTTGTGCTCATGACAGACCCTAAACTCATAGAGGTACCTTGCTTTTTTAAACCAAAATCCGTCGGCACTTCTCACAAGGCCGACGGATCTGTTGGACTCAATTCAAATTATTTTTGAATTTGTGTCCACACCTTGGCGCGGATTTGTGAGGTCAAGCTGTCTGGCAAGGCCACGTAGTCCAAATCTTCTGCCATCTTTTTGCCGTTGGCGAAAGCCCAGTCAAAAAACTTGAGGGCCTCAGCGGAGGCCGCTTTGTCCGTAGGTTGCTTGTACATCAAGATGAATGAGGCCGTGCTGATAGGCCAGCTGTTCGCGCCCTTGGCGTTGACCATCGAGACGCCCATGCCAGGCACGCTCATCCAGTCAGCCCCCGCCGCAGCGGCAGAGAAGGTCAAATCATCAGGTGCCACGTATTTGCCATCTGCGTTTTGCATTTGCATGAAGTTCATGTTGTTCTTCTTCACGTAGGCGTATTCCACATAGCCCAAAGCACCCTTCACTCGGTTCACGTTAGCGGCCACGCCTTCGTTGCCTTTGCCACCCACAGATGACGCAGCAGGCCACTTGACAGCAGCGCCCTTGCCGACTGTGCTAGACCAGTCTTTGCTAACGGCGGTCAGGTAGTCAGTGAAGTTGAACGTGGTGCCCGAGCCGTCAGCGCGGTGCACGATGGTGATCTCTTGATCAGGCAATTTTTTACCTGGGTTTAAAGCGGTGATCTTGGCATCGTTCCACTTGGTGATTTTTCCAAGGAACATGTCAGCCAATACAGTGCCTGAAATGCGCAATTCGCCAGGCTTGAAACCTTCCAGGTTCACCACAGGCACCGTGCCGCCGATGATGGCGGGGAACTGCACCAAGCCTTCTTTGTCGAGTTCTTCACCCGACAAAGGTGCGTCTGTGGCACCGAAGGTCACGGTCTTGGCTTTGATTTGACGGATACCGCCCGAAGAACCAATCGACTGGTAGTTCAAGCCGTTGCCGGTGGCAGCTTTGTAGCTTTCAGCCCACTTGGCGTAGATGGGAAATGGGAATGTTGCGCCTGCGCCTGTGATGTCGGCAGCGAAGGCGGAACCCATGGCCAAGGTTGCCATTGCAGCAGCGGCCACGGATTTGATGAATGTGCGTTTCGTGTTCATAGGAGTCCTTCAATTGGTTAGAACAACCCAGACTGTAGAGAGCCAATATGACGGAAGTGTGACAAATATGACTGTTTTATTTCAACAATTCAAGTATTGTTGAAGTATTATTCAGACATGAAGAAAACCTCCGAATCCCAAGTGGTGGAAGCCTTGGCCGCGCTGGCCCAAGCTCAGCGGCTGCGCGCCTTTCGCGCCCTTGTGGTGGCGGGCGCTGAAGGCCTGACTCCGAGTGCCCTCGCCGCCTTGTTGCAGCTCGCACCCAGTGCCTTGTCGTTTCACCTCAAAGCGTTGAGCCATGCGGGTCTGGTCAGTGTTGAAGCCAGTGGCCGCCACCTGATTTACCGCGCTGAGTTCGCCCGCATGAACGACCTGCTCACCTACTTGACCCAAGATTGCTGCCAAGGCCAATCCTGCGCCGTGGTGCCCGAGGTCTCGAAAGCTTGCTGCTAATTCACCCAGGAAACACGACATGACCGCACTCAACGTCCTCTTTTTGTGCACCCACAACTCGGCACGCAGCATCTTGGCTGAAGCCTTGCTCAACCACATGGCCACAGGGGCCAGCGGCACCCACTTCAACGCCTATTCAGCCGGCAGCAGCCCACGCGATAACCAGCAACCCAACCCACTCGCGCTGCAAGTGCTGCAATCCGCGGGCATTGCCACCGACGATTTGCGCAGCAAAAACTGGGACGAGTTTGCCAAGCCCGAGGCACCCCACATGGACTTGGTCATCACCGTGTGCGACAACGCCGCGGGCGAGGTGTGCCCTTATTGGCCGGGCCAGCCCGCCACCGCGCATTGGGGCTACCCAGACCCCTCAGAGGTGCAAGGCACCGAGGCCGAACGCTTGGCCGCCTTTCGCAACACGCTGTACATGGTTCAAAAACGCTTGCAAATTTTGGTGGATTTGCCCGCCGACAAACTGCAAAAAACCATGCTGCAACACAGCGCACGTCAACTCAGCAAAGGCCACGCATGAACTTCTTTGAACGCTACCTCACCGCCTGGGTAGGCCTGTGCATCGTGGTTGGCATTGCGCTGGGCCAATGGCAGCCTGCGTTGTTTCAAGCGATTGGCCAACTTGAATATGCGCAAGTCAATTTGCCCGTCGGTTTGTTGATTTGGGTGATGATCATTCCGATGCTGGTGAAGGTGGACTTTGGCGCCCTGCACGAGGTGCGGCAGCACATCAAGGGCATTGGCGTGACGCTGTTTGTCAACTGGCTTGTCAAGCCGTTTTCGATGGCACTGCTGGCTTGGTTCTTCATTCGTTACCTGTTTGCGCCCTTGTTACCTGCCGAGCAAATCGACAGTTACATTGCCGGCCTCATCCTCTTGGCTGCGGCTCCCTGCACGGCGATGGTGTTTGTGTGGAGTCGCCTGACGAATGGCCACCCGTTGTTCACGCTATCGCAAGTGGCCTTGAACGATGCCATCATGGTGGTGGCGTTTGCGCCCTTGGTGGCTTTTTTGCTGGGGCTGTCGGCCATCGTCGTGCCGTGGGACACGCTCATCACCTCGGTGGTCTTGTACATCGTCATCCCCGTGGTGTTGGCGCAGGCTTGGCGCAAAGCGTTGCTGGCCCAAGGCACAGAAAAATT
>CANGML010000066.1 GCA_947454585.1 Comamonadaceae bacterium | reverse complement strand
CGCATGCAAGCGTGGCGCTCCATCTATAGCTTGGTGGCGCAGCACATCAAGCACCCGAAATTGCGCATCGTCATGAGCTTTCATCCTTTGCTCATTGGTGGCAATCCTTACTCCGTGACGTGCGTTTATTCATTGATCCATTCTTTGGAGCGCCGCTGGGGTGTGCACTCTGCCATGGGGGGCACTGGGGCCATCGTGCGCGAACTGGTCAAGTTGCTGGAGGAACGCCAAGTGCCCATCCGCTACAACGCACCCGTGACGCGCATCCGGGTGGAGGGCGGCAGAGCCCAAGGTGTGGAGCTGGCCAACGGTGAGTTCTTGCCCGCTGATATTGTGGTGAGCAATGGCGATGCTGCTTGGACTTACCGCCACCTGATTGAGCCGCAGCACCGCAAGCATTGGACCGACAAGCGCATTGCCAAAGGCAAGTATTCGTCGGGCTTGTTTGTTTGGTATTTCGGCACCAACCGTCAGTACCACGATGTGCCGCATCACATGATGGTGTTAGGCCCGCGCTACAAAGGCTTGCTGCAAGATATTTTTAAAAATCACAAGTTATCCAAAGATTTCAGCTTGTATTTGTACCGTCCGACGGCCACCGACCCCTCGTTGGCGCCTGAGGGCTGCGACAGTTTTTATGCACTCTCGGTGGTGCCCAACCTGAGCAGTGAGACCGATTGGCCGGCGATCACGGAGCATTACCGTGATGCCATCGCTACGGTGCTGCAAGAGAGTGTGCTGCCTGATTTGAAACAACATGTGGTGTCGTCCAAGGTCACCACGCCGCAAGACTTCCAAGACCGCTTGTGGTCCTACAAAGGTGCGGGTTTCGGTCTTGAGCCCATCTTGGTTCAAAGTGCATGGTTCAGACCGCACAACAGAAGCCAAGATGTGCAGGGATTATTCATGGTGGGGGCCAGCAGCCAGCCCGGTGCAGGCGTTCCCAGTGTTTTGATGTCCGCAAAAATGCTTGAACAGGTGGTTCCCGATGTCACATCCTTCGTCTGATCTCAACTTGAATTCACCGCCCGTCTCATTGGCTTACGACTTAGAGGCCTGCACGGCGCTCATGCGGGGGGGCTCGAAATCTTTTTTTGCAGCATCCCGGTTGTTACCGTCTCGTTTGCGGCCCCCAGCCATCGCGCTTTATGCGTTTTGCCGTTTGGCAGATGATGCAATTGATGAGGGCAATGATCCCGTCTTGGCCATGGCCGACTTGAAATCGCGCTTAGCAGCTATCTATGCGGGGCGCCCGGGCGCTGAAGACGCGGACCGCGCGTTGACCGTTGTGGTGCATCGCTACGGGATTCCCAGTGGCTTGCTCGAGGCCTTGCTCGACGGTTTCTTATGGGATTCACAAGGCCGTCGCTATGACACCTTAGCCGATGTGGAGGCCTATGGTGCCCGCGTCGCTGGCACCGTAGGCGCCATGATGTCACTCATCATGGGCGCTAATTCCGATACAGCCATTGCACGCGCCTGCGAGCTGGGTGTGGCGATGCAGCTGACCAATATCGCCAGGGACATCGGGGACGATGCGCGCATCGGCCGTTTGTACATTCCCCGTGCTTGGTTCCGTGAAATTGGCATGGATGCTGATGCGTGGTTGGCAGCGCCTGTGTTTGATGCGCGTATTGCTGGCTTTGCACAGCGCTTGTTGCTGCGTGCCGATGCACTTTACCGTCGGGGTGAATTTGGATTGGCTGAACTGCCTTGGGACTGCCGTCCCGCCATTCAGGCGGCACGCTTGGTCTATGCCGAAATTGGCAAACAATTAGAGCGTGATGGCCTCAATTCGGTACACCACCGCACCGTGGTCTCTACAGCGCGCAAATTGGCCTTGATCGCCCGCGCCACCGCCGTTGCCGTCAAGGCGCCTACATTGCCCGCTGTCACGTTGAGTCCTGTGCCAGCGATTCAGTATTTGGTCGATATCGTGAGCAGGGAAAGTTACCCACTGGCTGCTCAAAAACCTTGGCGATTGCCATCGCGAAGTTTCGATCAGCGCGTGGAGTGGATGGTTGATTTGTTCGGTCGTTTGGAACAGCGCGAAAGAGTGAGCCGCTAAGCCGTTGCCATGCTAAAAATTGTCGAGGTCGTGGTTCTGGTGGGTGCCGGCATTGTGTTTGTGGTCTGGCAGTTTCGCGATCTGCGTCGCGCCCGAGAGATCACGCGTCAGCAGCACGAAGCCGAGGTGGAAAGAGGCTCCCATGGCAAGTAATCTGAAGTTAATTCATCTGGTCTGCGCCTGCTTATTTTTAGGCAATGTGATTGTCAGTGGCATCTGGGCCTTGTTGGCCGAGCGCACGCGTAACCATGCCATCATTCAATTCAGCAATCGCATGGTGTTGATCACTGACGTGCTGTTTACCTTGCTAGGTTCCTTGGGCGTGGTGTGGACAGGGCATGGCATGGCGGAGAACTTCGGTGGCGTTGAAGGACATCCATGGATTCAATGGTCCTATGCCTTGCTTAGTTTTTCGGGTTTGATTTGGCTGTTTGTCTTGGTGCCTATTCAGCTCAAGCAGCGTGCGTTGTTACGTCACACAGACACGGTTTGCCCCGCGTATTGGCGCTTGTCGCGCATCTGGCAGATTGCCGGTGCAATTGCCACGCTGCTGCCTTTGCCCATTGTGTATTTGATGGTGAACAAAACCTCGTGAAGCCGGGCCTGGTTGTTTTGATCACAGGCGCTGCCTCGGGCATTGGTGCTGCGACCGCCCTCGAAGTGTTCAGCCAAGGTGGCATTCCTGTGTTGGTCGATTGCGATGCACAACCGCTGGCCCAAATGGCACAGCAATGCGGTGAAGGCTGCTTGCATTTTGTAGCCGATGTGACTGACCTCAGCGCCATGCAAGAGGTGGTGGCCCACACGCTGGCAGTTCATCAGCGCATCGATGTGGTGTTTGCCAATGCCGGCGTGGCAGCCTTTGGCCCTGTGGCCTATGTTGACCCACAAGCTTGGCAGCGCTGCGTGGAGGTCAACGTGGTGGGGGTTTTCAACACCGTGCGATCTGCCTTGCCCGCATTGATGGCGCAGCGCGGCTATGTGTTGATCAATGCGTCGGTGTCATCCTTTGCGCACCCACCGGCCATGTCTGCCTATGCGGCCAGCAAGTCTGCCGTGGAAGCCATGGGCAATGTGTTGCGCCTTGAGCTGCAAGCCCATCACGTGGGCGTCGGCGTGATGTATGCCGGCTGGGTCAGCACCCCTCTGGTTGCAGAGGGCGCCTTGCATCCTGGGTTTGTGCGTTTGCGAGCCACCATGCCCGCTTTTTTGAACAAAGAGACCACTGCGCAGGACACCGCCCGTGTCATTGTTCACGCCATCTCCAAACGCCAACGCAGAATTTTTATTCCTGGTTGGTTGCGATTTTTGTTTGCCCTTCGCGCTTGGTTGCATCTGCCCTTTGCTGAACGTGCGCTGGTCAAAGCTGCCCCTGATGTGGAAAAGTCTTATCTCGAGGGCTTGGCCTCTGAAGGTGCTTTGGCATCAAGTTTTGGCCCCCGAGAGCGCGAGCGAACATTGGCTCGTCAACGACAAAACAAACAGGCTGGCTAGGGCTTATGCCGTCTTTTTTGACGCCACAGGGCGTCGCAAATGTTCCATCGCAGACGCCATACGTTGGGCCTGAACATGCGGCATTGGCAGATAACTACCGCCCATGATGTGGGCCATGTGTTGCACCTGCGTATCGGGTTGAAGCGAGGTGTCGATCCACAAGGCGCGGTGTCCGGTTTGTCGCCATTGCGCCGCCCACTGCTGGGCATCTGCTTGGGCTTGTGCACGGCCGCCTAAGCCCTGCAGGGTGACATTGGCGCGGCCATCACTGAGCATCACCAAGATGGGGGTCACGCCCTGGCGCTGCAATTGCGCGGCCTGTTCACAGGCCATTTTCAAGGCCAGTGCCAGCGGCGTTCCGCCGCCGCCAGGTAAGCCTGTCATGGCGCGCTTGGCGCGCACCAAGGAGCGTGTCATAGGCAGCAGCAATTGCGCTTGCGCACCCTTGAAAGACACAATGCACACACTGTCTCTGCGGGCGTAAGACTGTTGCAGCAACAGCTCCACCGCGCCCTTGGCCTCGGCCAATCGTTGCAGTGCCGCTGAGCCAGAGGCATCCAGCGCCAAGATGAGACAACTGGCGCTGTGTTGCTGGTAGCGGTGCACATGAAAGTCTTCGGATCGAATCGCCACATGTCCTTCGCGAGTGCTGCCACGCAAGCGTTGCTTAGGTGCTGCCGCACGCAAGGTGGCCAGGATATGCAATCGTGCTTGACCGCCAGGCCGCCCAGGTCTGGGAGGCAGGGGTCTCCCGCGCTGCATGCCTGAACGAAATTGCCCGCTTCTGCCGGAGGTGTTGCCTGCGTTGCGCCCGGGCTTGGTCAGCAACCCGTCCAACACGTCAGGGGGCAAACTGGCCAATGCTGCTGCAACCATCAAGTCTTGCAGGTTCTCAGGGGAGGGCGTGTTGGTCGCCTCCTCTTGAGAATCACGCTCGGGTGAATCGGGTGGCGAAGGAGGCTCGGGTGGCTTGGCGCGTTGATCGTCTGACGGGTTGGGGTCCGCCTCTGAAGGTGGCGCATCTTCTTGAGGCGCGGGCAGTCGTGTCGCGCGAGGTCCTAACACGCGTCGCGCGGCAAATGCCAAGTCGTCGTCAGCCACGTGGCCTCTGCCCTGCAAAGCGGCGTGACACCTCGCCACGCGCAGCGCTAGGGTGGGGATCCGCAGCGAGTCAATGCCCAAGCCTTGCGCGGTGCTGCAAATGGCCAGCGCTTGCGCATCCGTCCAGTGCACATGGGGCAGTAATTGCTTCATTTGCGCCAAGGCATCACTTGGGACTTGAATGCTCAGTGCTTCAAGGCCATGATCTTGTGGGGGAGGGTTCAGAGAAACTTCTGCGACGTCGGAGGGGGCAATGTCTTTGAGTTCAAACCAAAGGCCCAGGCGTTCTTGCAGCCCTTGGCTCAGGGGGGGCTCATCATCCATCGACTCATCGAGGGCGACCACACCGAATTGGGTACGCACTGAACCGACGGACTGCGTGTCCATGGCCTGTGTGATGGGCGCTACCAAGGCGCTGGGGAAGTTTTCCGCCATGCTGATGCAGACCAAACCCTGGTCTGCTTGTTGAAGCAGTCCCGTTTGCATCTGCAACTTGCCCGATTGAAGGGTGAGCGACAAGTCGATGCCCCCCAGCAAACGTTCCAAATCGGTACTGCCCGGCAACTTCACGTGACGCAAACCTGTTTGCGAGAGATGTCGCAACCAGCTGTCACGCACCGGACCGAAGGGCGCACGGACCCATATCCCGCCAAAGCCGTGAGGATCAATTTGCAGCAACTGCAACGATGTCATGGCATCGTTCCAGGTTTCAAGTCCTTTCAGGTCATCTGCCATTGCAGCGTCTCACGCAGCCAGCATATCTTGCAGGCATCGGTTGACGCGTTCTCCCGAATCGGTATCGTCCAGTGGGTTGCGCCGCAAGCGGTGGCGCAAGGCGAGGGGGGCAATGGTGCGCAGGTGCTCGGGTTTGACCTTCTTGCTGCCTTGCATCGCCGCTAAGGCGCGGGTGGCGCGTAACAAGGTCAACTCTGCGCGCAAGCCATCGGTGCCCAGCTGTTGGCACAGTCTGGCACACAGGGTGAGCATGTCGTCGTCGACCACCACGGCGTTCAGCAATTTGCGCGCTTTGACAATCCGCTTTTGTAACTTGTCGCTCTCGCCTTGCCATTGGGCTTTGTAGGCGGCCGGGTCTTTGTCAAAAGCATCGCGTCGCTTGATGACCTCTACGCGCAGTGCCACATCTTGGGGCGTTTTGACCTGTACCGACAAACCAAAGCGGTCCAGCAGTTGCGGGCGGAGTTCCCCTTCCTCTGGGTTACCGCTGCCGACCAACACAAACTTGGCAGGATGACGAATGCTCAAACCCTCTCGCTCCACCAAGTTTTCACCAGAGGCCGCTACGTCTATCAAGAGGTCGACCAAATGGTCATCCAACAAATTCACTTCGTCGATGTACAAAAATCCACGGTGCGCTTGGGCCAACAGACCGGGCGAAAACTCTTTGATACCTTGTGAGAGCGCTTTTTCCAAGTCGAGCGCGCCCACAATGCGGTCCTCTGTGGCGCCTAAAGGCAAGTCCACCACACTGACAGGCTTGCGCTCCGTGGGTAACTTGTTTTGGGTTTGGCAGACGGCGCAGGCTTGGGCAGCTTTTGTGGGATCACATTGGTAAGGGCATCCCTTGACCACTTGAATCGGTGGCAGCAAGTCAGCCAAAGCACGGACGGCGGTGGATTTACCCGTGCCTCTGTCACCTAAGACGAGGACCCCCCCCACACTGGGGTCGATGGCGACCACTTGAATCGCCAGCGTCATGTCATCTTGGCCGACGATCGCTGCAAAAGGAAACGTAGTAGCCATACTGATTTTTTATTCCACGGAGTTCTCTTGCGCTCATCATCCAAAAACACCGTAAAACTGTCAAGTTAAATTTACACATGCACCACAACTATTGGGGCAGATTAGCTATCCTGGCAAGGGTTAACACTAGTTTTCAGCGTGTATTGACAGAAAAAACCAGATAAAGTGTCAATTTAACTTGACGTTCTGGTGAATCCCGCTAAATTAAGGCTTGGTCAAACCTTGTATGTAGTCAATCATGGACACCTTACTGGAACAGATTCATTCGCCTTCACACTTAAGAAAGCTCTCGCGCGGCAGTCTGCCAGGACTGGCGACCGAGTTGCGCGAGCGTTTGATCGAGACGGTGTCGCAAACGGGTGGGCACTTCAGTTCCAACCTGGGCACGGTGGAGTTGACGATTGCGCTTCACTATGTGTTCAACACGCCTGAGGATCGACTGATCTGGGATGTGGGCCACCAAACCTATCCCCACAAGATATTGACGGGTCGAAATGACCGCATGGGCAGCTTGCGTCAGCAAGGCGGCTTGAGTGGGTTTCCTCGTCGCGAAGAAAGTATCTACGACGCCTTTGGCACCGCCCATTCATCGACCAGTATTTCGGCTGCGCTGGGCATGGCAGTCGCCGCGCAGCTGACGGGCAGTCAACGTAAGGCCGTTGCCATCATTGGTGATGGCGCTTTAACCGCTGGCATGGCGTATGAGGCTTTGAACAATGCAGGCACCAGCAACAGCGATGTGTTGGTGATCTTGAATGACAACGACATGTCCATCAGCCCGCCTGTGGGTGCTTTGAACCACTACTTGGCTGAGTTGATGTCGGGTCGCTTTTATGCTGAGGCTAAAAAATTAGGCGGGCAGGTGTTGCGCAATGCGCCGCCCTTGTTTGCTTTGGCCAGACACATCGAACAACAAACCCAACACCTGATTCATGCCGACACCATTTTTGAAAAGCTCGGTTTTACCTACACTGGGCCTATCGACGGTCATGACGTGGATGCTTTGGTCGATGCACTCGAGAAGCTCTTCAAGGCTAAAGGTCCGCAGTTTTTACATGTGGTCACCCGCAAGGGTAAGGGCTATGAACGGGCTGAACTAGACCCCATCACGTATCACGGTCCGGGAAAATTCAATCCCGCATTAGGCGTGGTCAGTGCCCCCCCTACAAAACTCACCTTCACCCAAGTCTTTGGGCAATGGCTGTGCGATATGGCAGCCAAAGATCCGCGTTTGGTGGCCATCACGCCCGCCATGCGCGAGGGCTCCGGCATGGTGGCGTTCAGCCAACGTTTCCCGACGCGTTACCACGATGTGGGTATCGCGGAGCAGCATGCCGTCACTTTTGCGGCGGGCTTGGCCTGTGAGGGCCTCAAACCCGTCGTTGCCATTTACTCCACATTTTTGCAGCGGGCGTATGACCAACTGATCCATGACGTCGCCTTGCAAAACTTGCCTGTGGTGTTTGCCTTGGACCGTGCAGGTTTGGTGGGCGCCGATGGACCGACACACGCTGGCATGTTTGATATTGCGTTTGTTCGTTGCATCCCCAACATGAGTGTGGCTTGCCCCGCTGACGAAAACGAGTGTCGTCAATTGCTGAGCACGGCTTATGCCCAAGACCATGCGGTCACCGTGCGTTATCCCAAAGGTGCCGGCATTGGGGCTGAGTTACAACAGGATTTAACGCCCTTGCCCTTTGGCAAAGCCCAGGTGGTCCGCGAAGGCGAAGGACTTGCCTTTTTGTGCTTTGGCCCCTTGCTTCATGAAGCGCTCAAAGTCGCAGAAACCTTGAATGCAACGGTCGTGAACATGCGCTGGGCCAAGCCCCTTGAT
>CANGML010000065.1 GCA_947454585.1 Comamonadaceae bacterium | reverse complement strand
ATCGCCGCCACCGAAATACCCGCCTCAGCAGGTGAACAAGGGCCGGGTGAAATCACCAAGCGGTCGGGTTGGCGCGCCGCAATGCCCTCCAGCGTGATTTCGTCGTTGCGATACACCTCGACCTCGGCGCCCAACTCGCCAAAGTATTGAACGATGTTGAAGGTGAAGCTGTCGTAGTTGTCCACCATGAGGAGTTTGAGCTTTTTCATTCCAAGCCCTCCTCCACCAACTCGCTGGCACGCAACAGCGCCCTCGCCTTGTGCTCGGTTTCTCTCCACTCGAGCTCGGGCACTGAATCCGCCACCACGCCGGCGGCGGCTTGCACGTAGAGCGTGTCGTTTTTGATGATGCCGGTGCGAATGGCAATCGCCACATCCATGTCACCTGCAAAACTCAAATAACCGCAAGCACCGCCATACAAGCCGCGCTTGTTGGGTTCGAGCTGGTCGATCAGCTCCATCGCATGCACCTTGGGCGCGCCGGTAAGCGTGCCTGCGGGGAAGGTGGCTTTGAGCACATCCATGCTGGTGAGGGGCTGTCCGTCTGCACCATCGAGCAACAAGCCTTCCACGTTGCTCACGATGTGCATCACATGGCTGTAGCGTTCGACCACAAAGGCTTCGGTCACTTTGACGCTGCCTGTTTTAGCGATGCGGCCAATGTCGTTGCGTGCCAGATCGATCAACATCACATGCTCGGCGCGTTCTTTGGGGTCGTTGATCAGTTCTAGCTCGGCCGCTTTGTCCGCCTCGGGCGTGGCCCCACGTGGGCGGGTGCCGGCGAGGGGGCGGATGGTGACTTTTTGCCCCTCAGGTGTGGACTCTTGACGCACCAAAATCTCGGGCGAGGCGCCCACCACATAGGCGTCTCCGAGGTTGTAGTAGTACATGTACGGGCTGGGGTTCAACGAACGCAAAGCGCGGTACAGCGACAGCGGACTGGCGGTGAACTTTTTGTGAATACGCTGCCCCACTTGCACTTGCATGAAGTCACCCGCAGCAATCAGGTCTTTGGCGCGCAGCACCGCGGCCAAGTAATCGTCTTTGGCAAAACTGCGCTCGGCGGGATGACTGGTGCACGGCGCAATCGAGGGGGCTTGTGCAGGCGCTTTCAGGCGCAGCTTGAGCTCAGTCAACCGAGCCTGCGCTTGGGCATAAGCCTCGGGCTGCGCAGGGTCGGCGTAGACGATGAGTGAGAGCTTGCCTGAGAGGTTGTCGATCACCGCCAACTCTTCGGTTTGCAGCAGCAAAATGTCGGGCATGCCCAAGTTATCCGGTGGGCAGGAGTGGGCCAATTTCTTTTCGATGTGGCGCACGGTGTCATAGCCAAAGTAGCCCGCCAAGCCACCGCAAAAACGCGGCAATCCCTCGCGCAAAGCGACCTTGAAACGCTTTTGGTAACTGGCTATAAAGTCGAGTGGGTTGCCCGCATGGGTTTCAACCACCTCGCCATCGGTCACCACGTCGGTCTTCGCAGCCTCGCCAAACCCACTGGCGCGCAGCAAGGTGCGCGCGGGCAAGCCAATGAAGCTGTAGCGCCCAAAGCGCTCGCCACCCACCACGGACTCCAGCAAAAAGCTGCGCTCCCCCTTGTTTTGCACATGGGCCAGCTTGAGGTAGAGCGAGAGCGGGGTTTCTAGGTCGGCAAAGGCCTCAGCGACCAAAGGGATACGGTTGAAGCCCTCTTGGGCCAATTGTTTGAATTCGGTTTCAGTCATCGTGAGCCTCCACAGCTCGGCCCCATTCACCTTGGGGCGTTCATTCGGACAAGTGCTGAGCAACTAAGGTGCTTCAGCGCGGGCACGCCTTGAATAAAGAGAGGCGTGCTTTAAACGAGCGCAGCGATTGGCGAACGCCAGGGCCAAGCTCCCCGGTCGTGACAACCTGTGACAGTGCTGCGGTGAATGAACATGGGTCTGAGTTTAGCAAAGGCTCAAGCCGACTTGGCCAGCGCTTGGGCCAACTCGGTGAGGGCGTCCACATGAGCATCCGCGTCAACTGCGTCAATCGGCAAGCCATGGTTGTAGCCGTAACGCACCAACGCCACAGGACAAGCTGCGGCACGGGCGGCTTGGGCATCGTTGCTCGAGTCGCCCACCATCAGCGTCTGCGCGGGCAAGGTGCCCAGCGCTTCGCAAGTTTTAAGCAGGGGTAAGGGGTCAGGCTTTTTGCGCGCAAAGCTATCACCACCAAACACATGGCTAAAGAAACGATCCAGCCCTTTGGCCTGCAACAAAGGTTTGGCAAATGACAGGGGTTTGTTGGTCAAACAGGCCAGCTGCAAGCCTTGGTCTTGCAACATCTGCAAGCCCTGTACCACGCCGGGATATACCGTTGCAAATTGGCCATTGATGGCGAGGTAGTGGTGTTGGTAGCGCAGCCAGGCAGGCGCATACAAGTTGTCGACGCTGCGGCCTTGGCATAAGGGACCTTGGCCCTGCGTCACCGTCAAGGCCAGCTGATGGGCCAAAACGGTGCGGATCAAATGCTCAGAACCTTTGCCGACGCTGTGCTCGACCAAGGTGCGGTCCGCGAGGGGCAAATCTACATCAGCCAAGGCACGATTCAAGGCCACCTCGAAGTCACCCAAGGTGTCCACCAAGGTGCCATCAAGGTCGATGATGGCGGCCTGCAAGTTTGGATAGGGAAGGTTCATAAGCTTGATATCAGAAAGCCTCAATAAAACTAAGGTGACTCATGTGGGTTGGTGCTGAAAGCCAAGGGCCATAAGATGATCCGTCTTTCATTTGACGAAGCAATTCTGCCTTGACACACGCAAATTCTAGTTATCCCACCCCCCTCGCCCATCGCCTGGCGGCGAGCGCTTGTTGTTGTCTGGCCGCGTTCTTATCCTTGGATGCTCGATCGCAAAACGAAACAAGCAGCTTGAACGATGTTCTTGTTCAAAGCGGTCGTCTTGCGCAAAAACAATGGGATGCCCCTGCGTCGATCTACACCCTCGATGCGCAAACCATTCGCAACTCAGGCCCGCAAGTGAATTTGTCAGATGTGTTGGCACAGGTTCCCGGCGTGGTGGCACTCAACCGCAACAACTACGCACAAGACGTGCAGATTTCGATTCGCGGCTTTGGCGCGCGATCTGCTTTTGGGATGCGCGGCATTCGTTTGATCACCGATGGGATCCCCGCCACCATGCCCGACGGCCAAGGCCAAACCTCGACGGTGAGCATGACGTCGATAGATCGGATGGAAGTATTGACTGGACCCTTGGCACTGCTGTACGGCAACGCCTCTGGCGGTGTGATCCAAACCTTCACACGTGAAGCGGGTGACAAGCCCGAAGCGCAAGTACAACTGTATGCCGGTTCATTTGGCATGACGCGCACGGACTGGCAAATCAGCCAACGCAGTGGCAACGTCGGACTCGTCGCCGACTACAGCACCTTTGCCATCGAGGGCTACCGCAACAACAGCGACACACGCCGGCAACAACTCAACAGCGTCATCACGGTGGACGCCAAACCCGACACGCGCATCAAATTCATCATCAACGTGTTTGACATGCCGTATGCCAAAGATGCTCTAGGCCTCACCGCGCAGGAGCTAGCGGCAGCGCCATCGGCCGCAGGGTCCGGTGCTGTCACAACAAGAACGCGCAAAACCGTCAAGCAAGAACAAGCGGGTGTGGTTGTGGAACACCGCGTTGACAGTGATTTGAAATTACAAGGCCGTGTTTATGGCGGCAATCGCACCAACTTGCAATTTCAATCCACCAACAAATGGGTCGCGTTAGATCGCCAATTTGAAGGTCTGGGTTTACAAGCGAGTGGAAAGAGTCAAGTTTTTGGAACTCAAGGTATGAATTGGGTGGCCGGCGTTGATCTAGACCATGCAGCAGAACTGCGTGAAGGTGGAACCGCTAGCGTCGGTGAAAAAACGACAACTTCCGCAACCAACGCACGCAATGAGTTGAACGAAGCGCGCAATCGCGACTTTTTTGCTCAGGCCAACTGGTCTTTGGGTGAACGCTACACATTGACCACTGGCGCTCGTCAAAGCAGCGTGACTTTGAAAAGCACGGACTATCTGGTTTCAAATCCTGTGGATGGCTCGGGGTCCGTTGCGTACAAAGCAACCAGCCCCGTGATCGGTTTGACATGGCACGTAGGGGACAACTTGAATCTATATGCCAACCGCGGCAAGGGCTTTGAAACACCCACCATGGCAGAAGCCGCCTACTCCACAAATCTGGCAAGAACCGTGATCAACGAGCAGTTCAACCCGGGTCTTCTCGCCTCACGCAGCAGACACTTAGAACTGGGTAGCAAGTGGCTTCCGACGCCAAACTCTCGTATCGATGCGGCATGGTTCCAAATTGATACGGACAATGAAATTGTCTCGGCTTACTCAAGCAGCGGTAAAACGGCCTATGCCAATGCATCGCAAACCCAACGCGATGGATTTGAATTGGCGATAAGAAACCAATACAACAGCCATTGGCGCACACAGGCATCAGCCACCTTCATGCAAGCCTCCTACAGCGGCGCCAGTGCAGCTTTCAGCCCAACGCCAGGCCTGAATCTGCCCGGCATTCCAAAACGTCAACTCTTCACATCGGTTCAATGGTCAGAAAAAGGATTTGCCTCAACGGGACAAAAACCTGCGCTAGGTTTGGAAGCAGGCCTTGACTTGCTCGGTCGATCCAAAATGTGGGCCAACGACACCCTCTCCTCGACCGTCACCACTTATGCCAGTGCGCCGGGCTATGCGCAGCTCAATGCACGCTTGCGTCAACGTTACCAAGTTGGACCTGCACGACTAGAGGCTTTTGTGGGCGTGGACAACCTGACCAACAAAGGCACGATCTCTTCTTTGATCATCAACCAAAGCGCACAGCAATACTTTGAACCAGGACTACCTCGCTCTTGGCTAGTGGGCTTGTCCAGTCAAATCCCGCTTTGATCGGCGATTAGGCCAGCGCTTTGCGCATCTGATCCATCACCGCCTTGTAATCGGGCTTGCCAAAAATCGCACTGCCCGCCACAAAGGTGTCGGCCCCTGCATCGGCCACTTGGCGGATGTTGTCGGGCTTGATGCCACCGTCCACTTCGAGACGAATGTCTTTGCCACTGCGGGCAATCCATTGCCGCGCCAGCTCGACTTTGCGCAAGGCCGAGTCGATGAAGCTTTGGCCTCCAAAGCCGGGGTTGACGCTCATGATGAGGATGAGGTCAATCTCGTCAATCGTCCATTCCAGCACGTCCAGCGGCTCTGCCGGGTTAAACACCAAACCGGCTTTCACACCTTGGCTCTTGATGGCTTGAATGCTGCGGTGCACATGCGCGCTGGCATCGGGATGGAAGCTGATGTAATCCGCGCCAGCCTCGGCAAACGAGGCGGCTAGGGCATCCACCGGCGAAATCATCAAATGCACATCAATCGGCACCGCCAGGCCCGCGGGCGTCTTGGCATGGGGCTTCAAGGCTTGGCAGATCATGGGGCCGAAGGTGAGGTTGGGCACGTAGTGGTTATCCATCACATCAAAGTGAATCCAGTCAGCGCCCGCGGCGATGACGTTCTTCACCTCATCGCCTAATCGAGCAAAGTCGGCAGACAAGAGGGACGGGGCAATGTGGAATTTTGGGCGTGGGCTGGTCATGGGGTGATTATTTCATCCAAAATCGCGCCATGCACCGTTATAAATTCCAAGTCGACGTTCAACCGCAATACCTGTCTGAGCAGTCCGACCCCGACGGCGGCTTGTACATGTTTGCCTACACGATCACCATCACCAATGTGGGATCGGTGGCCGCCCAACTCATCTCACGCACCTGGAACGTGAACGATGCGGAGGGCATGCACGAAAAAATCAAAGGCCTCGGGGTGGTGGGTCATCAGCCCTTGCTGCAACCCGGTGAACAATTTGAGTACACCAGCGGCACACGCCTGCGCACGCCCACAGGCACCATGCACGGCAGCTACTTTTGCGTGGCCGAAGATGGCGAGAAGTTTGATGTGGACATCCCCATGTTTGTGCTCGACGCTCTGAGCGACGCGCCGGGCCATCGCAAACTGCACTGAACGCCATGGGCGAATTTGATTTGATCGAGCGCTACTTCAAGCGTCCCACACAAAAAGCCGCACTCGGCGTAGGCGACGATTGCGCGCTGCTCAAACCCACCGCGGGCATGCAACTGGCCGTGTCGAGCGACATGCTGGTCGAGGGACGGCACTTCTTAAGCACCGTTGACCCCTCGCGCTTGGGTCACAAAGCCTTGGCCGTGAACCTGAGCGACTTGGCCGCTGTCGGTGCCGAGCCCTTGGCCTTCACCCTGGCCCTCTCGCTGCCCCGCGTGGATGAGGCGTGGCTGGCCGGATTTTCCAGCGGTTTGCTGCGCTTGGCCGATGCCCACGGCTGCGAACTGGTGGGGGGTGACACCACCCAAGGTCCGTTGAACATTTGTATCACCGTCTTTGGTGAAGTGCCGCCGGGCGATGCCTTGCTGCGCCAAAACGCCCAGGTGGGCGATGACATTTACATCAGCGGCACGGTGGGCGATGCCCGCTTGGCACTCGAAGTCTTTCGCGGCACACACAGCTTGTCCGGGGATGCGTTGGCGCAAGCCCGACTGCGCATGGAGCAACCCACGCCACGTGTGGCTCTGGGCACCTCGCTGCGCGCCATCGCGAACGCGGCCATTGATGTCAGCGACGGTTTGCTGGGCGACCTGGGTCACATTCTCAAACGCTCAGGCCTGGGCGCTCAAGTCGACACAGCTTGGCTGCAAGCCCCAGGCAGCTTTGGCGACGCCCACTTACCCGCAGGCATCACACCCCTGCTGGCCGATCTGCCTTGGAACAAACGGCTGGAGTTCGCGCTGGCTGGCGGTGACGACTACGAGCTGTGCTTCACCGCCCCGGTGAACCAGCGCGAATTGGTCCACGCCGCCGCGTGGGAGAGCCATACGCCGATCACGCGCATTGGCCGCATCACCCAAGCACAAGGCTTGGTGGTGCTTGACCCGCAAGGCCAACCCATGGCCAAACGGTTTGCATCGTTTGATCATTTCGCCTGATATGACGCACCTGCTGAACCGTCGCTTTTTGCTCTCTCACCCCGCCCACTTCATCGCGCTAGGCGCGGGTGCAGGCTTGTCGCGTTTGGCACCTGGCACGGCGGGCACCTTGTGGGCATGGGCCTTATTTTTGATCTTGCAACTGTGGCTGACCCCACTCCAGATGGGGGTGCTGATTGCCGCCGCCACGCTGGTGGGTTGGTGGGCATGCACCGTCACCGCACAAGACTTAGGCGTGGCAGACCCCGGCGCGATTGTGTGGGACGAGGTGGTCGCGTTTTGGTTGGTGCTGTGGCTGGTAACGCCCACGTCATTTGCTGGCGAGCTTGGCGCGTTTTTGTTGTTCCGCTACTTTGATGCTGCCAAGCCGGGGCCTGTGCGTTGGGCTGACAGTTTGTTCAAAGGCTTTGGATGGCGCGGTGGCTGGGGCATCCTCTTCGATGACTTCGTGGCTGCGTTTTGTACCTTGTTGGTGATCGCCATTTGGAGGACGCTATGAGTTCACGCACCTTGACTGAACAACTCGCTGAAGTTCTGCAACAACACGGTTGGATGCTGGCAACAGCCGAGAGTTGCACGGGCGGCATGATTGCCAGCCACTGCACGGACTTATCGGGCTCCAGCAACTGGTTTGAACGCGGTTTTGTCACCTACAGCAACGAAGCCAAGCACGAGATGCTGGGGGTGAAATCGTCGCTGATCGCCGAACAGGGTGCGGTCAGCGAAGCGGTGGCCCAAGTCATGGCGCTTGGTGCGATGCGCCACTCACGCGCACAAGTGACGCTGGCGGTGACGGGCGTGGCGGGACCCAACGGCGGCTCGGTGGAGAAACCCGTGGGCACTGTCTGGTTTGCGTGGGCCACGCCCAGCGATGCGGGTCCCACCTTGGGCGCAGAAACTGCCTGGGTGAAAACCGAAGTGATGCACTTCCCAGGTGACCGTGCCGCTGTGCGCGAAGCCACGGTGCAGCACGCGCTGAAAACCTTGCTGAATTTGTTGCAGCAACACTGAGGCTTCACGTGCATCACATGGCACGCAACAGCGTTGTCTCAGCGTGAAGCAGGCAGCGCTGCGGGAAACACTTTCCCCACCGCCACCCCGAGGCGCGCCATGCGGTTGCGCATGGTGAGCACCGCTTTGTCTTTGCTGATGAGTTGGGTTTGGTGCTGCGCGGCCAAATCGATGAACTTTTGGTCGTCGCCGTCTTTGCACACAAACATCGTCTT
>CANGML010000064.1 GCA_947454585.1 Comamonadaceae bacterium | reverse complement strand
GCGAAAGTGAAGTGAAAAGTGGTATTTAAAAAATGTTTCAAAAAAACGCTCAAGTTCTAGAATTTGGGGTCGATTGAAGTGTTGTGAAAAGGTTTGACTTGAAAAACGGGTCGAAGAAAGTGAAAACATCATGAATGACGCTATTTCAAACTACGGTCGGATGACGCAATCGAACGCTGCTGCCCGCAGCGCCCTCGACAAAGTCGAAAAACGAGGCCCTTCTGCTGCGCAAGCCAAGGAAGAGCTCGCACCATCGCTGGAGAAAACAGCCTCAGCAGGAGCAGATAAATTGAGTTTGAGCAATGTCGCCCAAAAAGTCATGGCCCAGCCTGACTTCGACCGCTCGAAGGTTGAGGCCATCAAGCAGGCGATCAAGGATGGCAACTACCCTGTGAACCCGCGCCGCATTGCCGAAAACTTTGTGGCCCTCGAGAAAATGATTGGCAACTGATTTTCCTTTGCCAACCATGACAACACCCGCTGATGAGGGCGCTGCTGCCTTAGCGCAGGCCCTCCTGTTGGCGCAAACGCTGGAAGAGATGCTTGAGCAAGAGTTCGAGCACCTGAAAGTGCAAAATTTAGATGCTTTTGAAGCATCACAAGCATCGAAGAATGAGCTGCTCGAGGAACTCGCGCGGCTCGCTGGCATTCAGGGTCCACACTCTGCCGACGAACTCGGTCCTGAGTGGGATGGCTTCAAAGAACGCATGGCGCATTGCCGCGACATGCACCGCCGCAACGAAGTGTTGATTGGTCGAAAAATTGACGCCATCCGCGGGGCCTTGCAAAGCCTACAAGTCGAAGACCCCGCCAGCTCCGTCGAAATCTATGACCGCTTGGGCAAACTCTCGCGCGTGCGGCGCGGTGGACGCGGCTACTCAGACGCTTAAAGCTTTTCTTCACCGGGCTGCATGCCCTTGAGCCAATAGACCCACGCCAAAATCACGGCGACGGCGGTGAACATGTCTTGCGGAATTTCCTGCCCCACATCGAGTCGGCTCAGCAGGGCCAGCAAGCGGGGGTCTTCGGCCACATACACGCCCTGGCGCTTGGCCTCTTCCACAATGCGGCGCGCCAGTGCTTGATCGCCTTTGGCGGTCACGGTCGGCGCTTTGTTGCGGCCGTATTCCAAGGCCACCGCTTGCGTGTAGTGCTTGCCGGAGGTCATGCTTGCGTGTCCACCAAAGCGCCATGGTCTGGGGCGGGACGGTCCTCATTCAGGCTGGGACGCGGCGCGTTGTAGACCTGAAAACTGCCCATCACCAAGCCTGCGTTTTCGAGCTCGTAGGTCAACTCACTGGCATTGAACTTGGCCAAGTCGGCCACGTCTTTGCTCAGGGCCCACATGGTGAGGTCCACCTGCGCACTGTCACTGATGGTGGTCTTGAGCCACACCTCGCCCAAGACACGGCTTTGGGTATGCATGTTCACCACCAACGGCTGTTTGGGTTGGCCTGGCTTGTTGCCTTTTTTCTCGAACTCAAGTTCGACCGGATCGGCATCGATGAACGGGAGGACCATGGCGAAGCTCAAATCACCTTTGGCTTGCTGCTGCGCCGATTGAACTTGCGCGGCCTCCACCTCATCCAGCGCACGGTGCAGCTCATGGGTTTCGCTGCTGCCCTGCTCTTGGACACGTTCGCGCTGCGCCATGAGCGAGCGCAACAAGAGTTTGGTGTTGTCGACAGGCGTATCACCGTCGACCAAATTGGCTTCGGTGGCTTTGCTCTGACCCAAGATAAAGCGCTTCAAACTTGAGGCCTGCAAGCTGCCCATGTTGAGCCGTTGTGCGCTGATGCGCTTTTTGAGCTCAGCGCCATCTTGCACAGGCGGCACCAAGCTTTCGAGGACGCCTGGGCGCAACAGGGTGAGCAAACTGGCAAAGCCGCCCGGCTGAAACATCAGCGTATTCAAGCGCGTAGGAATGCCCGGTGTCGGTGCCTGAGGCCCCGCAAAATTGCCCGTGTGCAAGAGCTGTAAGACCCATTTGCCACTGGGCAACAGCTGCGCGCGCAACTGGGCCAAATCGCCCTCTTTGATGTAAGGGGACAAGGGCAAGTTGAAAACATGGTCGTTCAACACCAGCTTGAGCTGGTCATTGCGCATCGCAGCAACGGCTTGGACCACTTGCCCATCGTGCAAGCCGAGTTGTCGCGCAACAGGCGCTTCCACATAGGTGGTGCGCATGTCCATGTGAACAGGCGCCACACGCGCAATAGCGTGGACGCCTTCAGGGCCGAGGATGGCCATGGCAATCCCCTTAGGGGAAGCGCACCCAGTTTTTGCGCTCGTTCATGTTCATGTCGGCCGTCGAGTAGCCACCGCCACGGCTGGCACCGCTGTTGCCGGGAGCATAGCCAGGCACCATGTAGCTGCGCAGCAAGTCGTCATGGTTGGGCACGTTCAATACCGCACCAGCCATGAGGGCGCGGGGTGGCGCCTTGGTGAAAGCCTGCGGATTTTGCTGCACGAAGGCGTTACGCAAAATCTCAAACTTCAAGGGGCTGTCGGGCATGGTTTTACGAATCACCTTGTCTAAGGTATCACCTGTTTGCACTTGGTAGGTGCGTGCGGCAGAGGCAGAGGCTGGGGCAGCAGCCCATGCCAACACTGGCGCGGCCAAGACAAGGCAACACAGCCAGTGGCGCAAGGTAGGGGTGGTCGTGTTCATGGTCATCTCTCCCGTGGATCTCTTAATAGGTATAGGGCCAGGCCACCCAAGCCCCATTGATTTTTTGTTTGCGTCCTGCCACTTGCTTGATTTCGGCTTGATACGGCGTGACCGATTTAACTTCGGCCAATACCGCGGCGTCAAGGGCGTTGGGCTCTAGGGTATGACGCGGCAACACAGACGCATCGGCCAACATGAGTTTGTCCCCTACGCGCAAGCCCGCATGCGCGCCGGCATTGAGCGACAAGCGTCCATCTGCTTGTTCGACCGCGAAGCTTTGGGGCTCACAGGCGAGCTGTGTTTCAAGTTGGGCCACCAGGGCAGCCACCGAACGCGCGATGGCGGTCTGGGTGTCGTTGTCCATCTTGGGCGTGCCATAGGTTTGGGTGGGCAAACTCGGCACCACAATTTCTTGCGCAGCAAACCACGCTTGACGTTGTCCAGGGCCATTGACTTGCAAGCTCAGCGCAAAGGCGGTGTAGTCATCCGACACGCCCCCTAATGGCGCTGCATTCACCGTGATTTGGGCATGCCATTGCACACGCTCTTCGCCTTGACCATAGCTCAAGCGGTCATAGGCGCGCGCGGGGGCTTGGCTGTTGATCAGGCGCCAACGCTCGGCGCGCGAGGCGGCTTGCATCAAATCTTGACGGGCGACGAAACCCACTTGCTGGGCTTGGTAACGCTGTGCGGGAGGCACACCCGAGGACAGGTTCAAGCCCACGGTCATCACTTGACGCAAAGGGGCTTTGGCTTGGGGTGCTTCGCAACGGCCTGGTTTGACCGCGTCAACTTGGGTCACCGCCAACTCAGCTTGGGGTTGCTGGCCCGCGTCGCGCACATACTGGGCGACTTGCAGGTCACGCAATTTGATTTCAGATGAGAAACGGTTGAGCTCACGCAGTTGACCCCCACTGTCCATCCAACTGGTGGCACTGACACGGGTGTTGGATTTCATGGCGGCTTCCACCATGGCTGCACGAATAGCGCGCAAACGCTCTTCAGGGCTGAGGTCAGCCGCTGCCACTGAAAAGTTGACACCTGCCATGCCCACAGCAAAGAGGCACAGGGTTCGTCGCACAGTCGTCCACATCACACAGGTCTCTCAGCTTGCGCGATCAACGACGCTTGTTGTTGAGGTGTGCGACATACAACGCACGCAGGTCATTGACCACGTTGCGGTCGAGCGACAGGGTGGTTTCGTAGGTGTCATCGCCCACGGGTGTGATGCTGACCAACACGGCGCCGTAAATCACGCCTTCGACGCGGGCACGGAAGGTGTCGCTCATGACGGTCATGTCAGCCACGGTGGTGCTGGCATCGAGTTGCTGGCCGTACACCTGTTCGGTCAAGGCACGGTAAGCATCCAGTTTGGAAGCGCGGATGGCCAACAAACGCTGCTGCGCCGGGTTGCGGTGGTTTTGAATACTAATCACTGCATAGCCCGTTGCCACCAAGGTCTCACGCTTGTCGGTCATCGGCGTGATCATGTTGGCAGCCTCATCGGCGCGAGTGGGCACGAGCGGGGGCGGTGGCGTGTTGGCACAGGCGGTCAACAGTAAAGCGGCGGCAGTCAATGCCCAAATGTGGATGCGTGTCATGTCTGTGTCCTTAAGAGGTCTCCCGCTTGATTCGGCACCGCAGCGCACATCTTTAATTAAATGCCAGACGAATACTTTTTCTGTCTTGTCAAATCTCATCAACGCCCGAAAATCAGCTGTAGGAATTTTTGACATGAAACCAATGACTCACTTTATCGGCTCCAGCGACTCAGCGGTGGCCTTGCGCCAATTGGTCGCCACCATGGCGAACTCCAACGCCACCGTGATGATCACCGGCGAGAGCGGTACGGGCAAGGAGTTGTTGGCGCGTTTGCTGCACGAACAATCAGACCGCTGTGGTGCGAACTTTGTGCCTATCAACTGCGCAGCGATCCCCAAAGATTTGCTGGAAAGTGAGCTGTTTGGCCATCGCAAAGGTGCATTCACGGGCGCAGTGGCTGACCGGATTGGTCGTTTTGAATTGGCCCACGGGGGCACCATCTTCTTGGATGAAATTGGCGACATGTCACTGGACATGCAGGTCAAGTTGCTGCGGGTGTTGCAAGAGCGCACGGTGGACCCGATTGGCGGCACCCGCCAAGTGCAAGTGGATGTGCGCGTGGTGGCGGCGACGCACCGCGACTTGGAAACTGAAATCGAAGCCGGACGCTTCCGAGAAGACTTGTACTACCGCCTCAATGTGTTGCCGATGGTGACGCCCCCCTTGCGCGAGCGCAATGCCGATGTGGCTGAATTGCTGAGTTTCTTTGCCAAGAAATGCGCCAGTTACGGCAAGCAACCGATTCGCTTCAAGCCCGACTTCATGGCGGCCTTGCAAAAATACCCTTGGCCAGGCAATGTGCGCGAGCTGTCTAACGTGGTGGACCGCTTCAGCACCTTGTATGCCGGTCAAGAGCTCGACCTGCGGGCCATCCCCCCTACCCTGCTGCCCAAGGGCTTGGTGTCGGCTCAGGCCGAGCTGCAAGCCAAAGCGCCGTTGCTGGCCAAGATGGAAATGACACCGCCCCCCGAGGTGTTGGCAGAAATGTCGGCTGCTGCTGCACCGGAGGAAGAAGAGAACGATGTCGAGGGCCTGATCATGTTGGCCCAGGGCATGCCGCAGTTGCCCCCCGAAGGCCTGTCCTTGAAAGAACGCATGGCGCAAATCGAGCGCAGCATCATTGAACAGGCCCTGGAGCGCAACGCGGGCAATGTGTCACGCACCGCGAAGCTCCTGAACCTGCAACGCACGACCTTGATCGAGAAGATCAACAAGTACGAGTTGCGCCCTGCCTAAAGATCACTCTAAAGATCAGTCTTGCTCGTTGTAGAGCACGGTGATGCTCATGCGACGGTTACGCGGGTCGCGGGGGTCTTTCGGGTTGAAAGGATCGGTGTCCGCCACACCCTCGATGCGCGCAAAGCGGCTTTCTTTGATGCCGCTCTTTTCTAGCAAAGCGCGGGTCACTTCGGCACGCTCGGCCGAGAGCGACCAGTTGTTACGACCTTCTTTGCTTTGGAACGGCACACTGTCGGTGTGACCACGAATCGCGATCTTGTTGGGCATCTCAGCCAACGAGGCGGCAATTTCACTGATCAAGCTCGCGGCCTTGCCTTGCATGCTCATGCCACCACTGGGGAACATCGCAAAGTCGGCTTTGTCGATGATCTCGATGCGCAAGCCCTGCTTGTCACGCGTGACTGAAACTTGGTCTTTGAGACCCCCGAGCTTTTTGTTTTCCGACAGCTTTTGCTCAATCTCTTTTTCGAGTTTGTCGAAGTCGGCTTTTTCTTGCGCTTGGGCAATTTCTTTCTTCTGCTCAGGCGTCAACTTGTCGGGGTCTGAGTAGGGGTTGTTGTTTTCTTGACCGGGGTCAGTGCTGGGGTTCGGGCCGCCTTCTGAGCGGGGTGTCAAACGTTCCAACAAACCGGTTTGCTTGGCCGCAAAGGGGAAACCGTCGGGGTCAATGATGGAGCGACCCCCCAACACACCATTTGAGCCTGCCAATTGACCAATGGCCACCAGGCTTTGTGAGGTGGGTTTGAAGTAGTCGGCAATGCTTTTGCGTTGGTCTTCGTTGGACGCGCCCAACAGCCACATCAACAAGAAGAAGGCCATCATCGCCGTCATCATGTCGGCCAACGCGATCTTCCAAGCACCCCCGTGGGCGCCGCCATGACCATCATCAATGATTTTCTTGATGATGATGACGGGCGCGGGAGCAGCCTCTTTTTCTTCTTCCGCTTTGGCGGCTTCGGCAGCAGCAGCGGCGGCTGCCGCAGCAGCCGCTTCAGCGGCAGCTTTTTCCGCGTCTTCCGGCGCGGCAGCAGCGTCTTTTTCGTCAGCCATTATTTCCTCAACGCGTCAAAGAGTTCGCCAAAGGTGGGCTGGGCGTGGTGGTTGATACACACGCGCGCGGCTTCAATGATCAGGGGAACTGGGTAGCCATGCATGTTGCCGATGATGACTTGCTGTGCCACTTTCAAGCACTCGCTGTCTTCGTCAATGATCTGCACCAAGCGCTTGCCAAACGGTTCGAAAATACCGTAAGCCAAGAACACCCCCAAGAACGTACCCACCAAGGCGCCACCAATCAGGGCACCCAGCACAGGCGGAGGTTGGTCAATCGCACCCATGGTCTTCACCACACCCAACACGCACGCCACAATACCCAGCGCGGGCAAGGCGCCGGCCAGGGTAGACAAGGCATCGGCGTTTTGCATTTCGCTGTGGTGGTGGTGTTTGATCGCGGTGGTCATCACGTCTTCCACGGCATAGGGGCTCAAGGTGCCTGAAGACACCACCATCAAACGGATGGTGTCGCAGATCAAGCCGACCAAGCCATGGTCGTGCAGCATCTTGGGACATTCACCAAAAATCGCACTGGCCTCGGGGTTCTCCACATGCGATTCCATCGCCACGGCACCCTCGGCCTTTAAGGTTTTCATCAACTTAGAGATCACGGCAATGATGCCGATGTAATCTTCCTTGTGGTAGCGCGGGCCTTTGATCACGCGGCCCATACCCCCCCAAGCGCCTTTAAAAATAGCGCCCGAGTTACCGGTGATCATGCCGCCCACGCCAGCGCCACCAATGATGAACATTTCGAAGGGAGTGGCTTTGATGATGGGCGCCAAGCTACCGCCGGCGATCACGAAACCGCCGAACACGCAAATGAACAAAACGACCAAACCAATAATTGCTGACATCTAACTCTCTCCCCAAGCAGGTTGACGCACCCAAGATAACTCTTGGATGCGCCTTGAAAACTGTCCGAACAACCTGAGAGATTAACTGATAAATCAGTTCATCAAACTCACAGGCTTATTCGACGCGGGCACCAAGGAGGGCACACCCTCCCAAGCATCGCGAATTTCGCGCATCAAACCATGGATCTCATCCAACGCTGCCAAATCATTGTGGGCGTTGGCGTGGAACAAACGACGGGTGACATAGCTGTACAACTCATTCAGGTTGTTCGCCAAGTCGCCACCTTTTTCAAAGTCCAAAGCACCTTGCAGACCAATCACAATGCGGCTAGCGCGTGCAATGGCTTTTGACTTTTCATTGATATTCTTGTGTTGGATGTGACCACGTGCGGTCGACAAACTCTCCAACAAACCATCAAACAACATTTGGATCAACTGCACATTGTTGGCGGTGGCAACGCCGCTTCCGACTTTGACATCACCGTAACTTTGAATGGCTCGTGAATTGGCTCGCATCTGATAACTCCTGTGTTTGACTTAGCGTACACAGGCAGTATCGGAAGTGGCTGCCCAAACTTGAGCGGCATTCTGACATGCGAGAGTTGAATTCATATTAAGCAGGCTTCGCTTCTAGCTCGGCGGGCTGTGCAGGCACAGCCTCAGCCGTTTCGAGCACTTGTGGCGCAGCTGACTCTTCAGGCTGCATCACCGCCTCGACCGTTTCAGCGGCAAATTCTTGCCGCTGCTCGTCTTCATAAGCTTGCACATGGGCGAGGCCTTCAGCCAAGTCTTCTGGCGTGGGCTCGCGCGCATCGCTGTTCTCAATCAGGCCATCGCCGAGGACGTTTTGTGCGCCCGACTCGTCGGTCAGCGCCAACAT
>CANGML010000063.1 GCA_947454585.1 Comamonadaceae bacterium | reverse complement strand
GTACTTGCCCGAAGTGAACAGTCCCAACGGCCCCCGTCGTGCAGGCGCCGAGCGCGCAGCGATTAACGCGCCCATGCAAGGCACCGCCGCCGACCTCATCAAGCTCAGCATGGTCGCCGTGCAACACGCCATTGACCAACAACAGAGCCAAACCAAAGTCATCATGCCAGTGCACGATGAATTGGTGTTTGAAGTCCCCGACTCAGAAGTGGCATGGGTGCGCACCGAAGTGCCACGCCTGATGGCTGAGGTGGCGCAGCTGAAAGTGCCGTTGTTGGCGGAGGTGGGGGTGGGGTTGAATTGGGATGAGGCGCATTGATAAGGTATCGGCACCTCGAATGCTTCACATGTGAGCGTGCTGCTTTTGTTGTTACAACTACACCGCAATCGCCTCAATGCCTTTTTTCTCAATCAATTGCAGTAGCTTTGCCGCAGCGCCGCCTGGGTGTTTGCCTGAGCTTTCAGACTCCCACTTTTGCACGGTAGAGGGGGTGACATTAAGAAAGCCCGCAAACACGGCTTGGCTCATCTTGGCCTTGCGTGTTCGGATGAGAGCCACTTTCTTAGCCGTGTACACAGGGGGTGTGGTGCACAAGGCTTTGATTTGGTTCAGCTCTTTTGCCGACAGCACATTGTGTTTGCTCAGTGCAAGCGCGGTTTCCAGCAGTTCGCTAGTTATGCGGTCTGACTTCTTAGCATCCTTCATGACAAATCTCCATTAACACACCATCTACAACTAGATCATCAATTTTCTGTGAGCTGCTTTTTTGCAGCGCAGCGCCAATGATTTTTGCGGCATCTACCTGAGAGTCAGAAAAATCGCTTCCAGGGTCGCTCTTTTGTCTGCCCACCAAAAAGAAGATGCTATCTGCACTTTCTTTCGCCACCAAGGTGCGCGTGGCTCCACGTTTGCCTT
Organism: Comamonadaceae bacterium; assembly: GCA_947454585.1. Lineage (GTDB taxonomy): Bacteria > Pseudomonadota > Gammaproteobacteria > Burkholderiales > Burkholderiaceae_C > Limnohabitans. Next base: position 7,395 of record CANGML010000063.1, on the reverse strand, counting down.
GGCCAAATATTGCAATTCTCTTTTTACAAAGTCCCGCGCCTAGTTCGGCTTCATACAGCCCCTGCATGATTTCTTTGGCTGCTTTGCAAAGCTGAGCATCTGTCAATAAGCCTTTGGCCCAGCGCGAAAAGGTTTTGGTTTTGAAGACGCGCTTTGGATACGATTTTTTTACTATAGCACTTTGTGCAATATATGGAGTGTTTTTTTGCGTTAGAGCCTTGGGCTTCATGACTGCTTTCAAGCAAAGGTTGTTTGGACTGATTCTGGAAGAGTCAACTTGGTAGAAGGTCAAGTTTGGGTTCCATAAAATCAGTCCCTCTATCCTTATCTTCGACTCATAACTAGCTTTTCCTCTCGCCGAAAGCTGGATGGTGATGGGCTACACACCATTTGTATGATGCGACAAACGCCTAGAAAGCCCCCACCATGCAAGAACTTGGACGCCTCGAAGATTTGCCGCAAGGCTACCGTGACGAATTAAAAGAACGCAACCTGGTTCCGCTGTGGCCCAGCCTGCGTGGGGTGCTGCCACCCAAGGTGCCGACACGCCAGACCCAACCCACGCACTGGCCCTATCAAACGCTCAGGCCATTGCTGCTGAAAGCGGGTGAACTGACGCCGATTGAAAAAGCCGAGCGGCGTGTGTTGGTGTTGGCCAACCCCGGCCACGGCTTAGAAAAAATGCAGGCGAGTGCTGCCATTTATTTAGGCATGCAGTTGCTCATGCCCGGCGAGTGGGCGCCGAGTCACCGCCACACGCCCAACGCGGTGCGCATGATTGTGGAAGGCGAGGGCGCTTACACCACGGTGGACGGCATGAAATGCCCCATGAGCCGCGGTGATTTGATTTTGACGCCGACCGGCCTTTGGCACGAACATGGCCACGACGGCACGGCGCCTGTGATTTGGCTCGACGTGTTGGACTTGCCCTTGGTCTATTACATGGAGGCCAGCTACCACATCAATGGCGATCGCCAAACGGTGGTGCCTGGTCAAGGCGATAAGCACTATGCACGTGGCGGCATCTTGCCCAGCCCTGTGTTTGAGCGCAGCAACAAGGCGTACCCCATGTTGCGCTATGCGTGGTCGGATGTCAAAGCGGCGCTGTTGGCCATGGCAGACGATGAGGCCTCTGTCGAAGCGCTGCAAATTACCTATGTCAATCCAGAAACGGGTGGGGATGTTGAAAACATCTTGGGCTTTTATGCCCTGATGCTGCGCCCTGGCCAAACCCTGCGCCTGCCTGCGCGTTCACCTGCACAGGTGTTCCATGTGATCGAGGGGTCGATGGAAGTCAAGGTACTCGACAGCACGTTCACCTTGGCCGAGGCAGACACCTGCTGTGCGCCCGGCTATGAGGCCGTCACCTTGAAAAATTTGAATGCGGGCAAGCCCAGCTTCATCTTCATGGCGGATGAGTCGCCGCTGCACCGCAAGCTCGGTGTTTACGAACATCGTGGTTGATCGGAGCCGCCTATGAAACTCTATAGTTTTTTTCGCAGCGGCACCTCGCACCGCTTGCGCATTGCCTTGAACCTGAAGGGTTTGGCCACCGACTATGTGGCGGTGGATTTGCGCACCGAGCAGCATTTGCAAGAGGCTTTCAAAGCCATTCATCCCCAAGGCCTGGTGCCTGCGCTAGACACGGGCGAACAAGTGCTGATTCAGTCCCCCGCCATCATCGAATGGCTGGAGGAGAACTACCCAACGCCGGCGCTGCTGCCGCAAGGCGCCGATGCGCGCGCCCGTGTGCGCGCCTTGGCGGCCATCGTCGGGTGCGACATTCATCCAGTGAACAACCGCCGTATCTTGGAATATGTGCGTCACCAGTTCGGTGCCAACGAAGACGCGATCAACGCTTGGTGTGCCCGATGGATCACCGAGGGCTTTGAGGCCTTTGAAACGCTATTGGCAGCAGACCCAACGCGCGGTGCGTTCAGCTTTGGCGATGCGCCTAGCTTGGCTGATGTATATCTGATTCCGCAAATTGAAAGTGCGCGCCGCTTCAAGGTCGATTTGTCAGCATGGCCCTTGATCAGCGCGGTTGAGTCTGCATGTTTGCAGCTCGATGCCTTCCAAAAGGCCGCCCCAAGTCAGCAGCCTGACGCTGCTTAACCTATCACTACCCCGGAGACCAACCCATGACGATTTCTTTCACACGACGCGCCCTCTGCGCTGCCGCCACCTTGGCTGCTTTTGCTTTGCCCGCTACAGCGCAGCAAGCGAGCGGCTTTCCTAACAAGCCGGTCAACATCGTGACGGCTTTTGCGGCGGGCAGCGGCCCTGACGCGGTGCTGCGTCAAATTTCGGAGAAGCTGTCCAAGCTGTGGAACCAGTCGGTGACCATCACCAACCGTCCTGGCGGTGGCGGGTTCATCGCGATTGATGCGGTTCAACGCATGCCAGCTGATGGCTACACCTTGCTGCAACTCGACAGCGAGCACTTGGCTGCGCTGCCTGTGCTCTACAAATCCAAAAACTTTGTCACGCTCAACGCCTTTGATCCGGTCGCGCCGTTGTTCCGCACCCCTTTCTTGGTGTCGGTCGCGACGGACTCTAAATGGCAAACCATGAAAGACCTGATTGCCGCCGCCAAGGCGGAGCCCAACAAGGTGAGCTACGGGTCTTGGGGCATCGGCAGCCCTGGCCACTTGGGGGGCGAGCAATTGGAGTTGCTCACCGGCGCCGAGATGACGCATGTGGCGTATCGCGAAGTGTCGCAACTCTTCACCTCGGTGGGCGCGGGTGATATTCAATGGAGCTTTGCCAGCATCCCTTCCAGCCAAGGCGTGTTCAAGGCCGGCAAGATTCGCTACATCGCCGTGGCCGCTGCCAAGCGTTTGCCCCAGATGCCCGAGGTGCCCACCGTGGCTGAGGCAGGTGGTCCTGCGGGTTTTGAAGTCAACTCCTTCGTGACCTTGGTGGCCCCCAAGGGGATTGCCAACGAGGTGAAGGCCAAGATCAATGCGGACGTGCTCAAAGTGTTGGCTGACCCTGAAGTAAAAGCCCGCTTCAACACCTTTGCGTTTGAAACCATCACGTGGTCCCCTGACGAAATTCGTAAAAACGCAGACGCGAAAAGCAAGATCTACGAAGAGTTGGTCAAGCGCAAAAACATCAGCTTAGATTGAACGGGGATTCGCACGGGATAATCCGGCCATGACCTTGATCTCAATTCTTGTCGGCACCTTGGTCGCTGGCATAGGCAGTGTGTGGCTGGCCGCGTTGCTGGCTTATGCGCTGCTGTCGCGCTTTACCCAACACTTGCTCAGCCTTGCTGCGGGGGCCTTGCTGGCCACCGCGTTCACGCGTTTGTTGCCTGAGGCGTTTGAGTTGTCGGCGACGTCGGGTTTGTCGGCACAGACCTTGTTTGCGGTGCTGTTGGTGGGATTGGTGTTTTTCTTTTTGCTCGACAAAGCGGAGTTGTGGCACCACGGTCATGAGCACGCGCATTCAGATGATCACGACCATGCCCACGCACACCATCACACGCACGACCATCACAGCGGTGGGTGGGCCGTGTTGCTGGGGGACAGCGTGCATGCCTTTGGAGACGGCATCTTGATCGCCGCTTCTTTTGTGGCTGATCCACGTTTGGGGGTGGCGGCCGCTCTGGCCGTGATGGCCCATGAGGTGCCGCATCATGTGGGCGACTTGGTGGTGCTGCGCCAGACCTTGGGTAACGCCAAGGCTGCCTTGCTCAAGCTCACCCTGGCGGGCGGTGTGACGGCGATTGGGGGCTTGGTGGGCTACCTGTTGGTGGGCGCTCTGCACGAGTACTTGCCGTACTTCTTGGTGGTGGCGGCCAGTAGTTTTATTTATGTCGCCCTGGCGGACTTGATTCCACAGTTGCAAAAGCGCTTGTCACCGCGCGAAACCGCCGCGCAAGTGGCGTGGTTGTTTGCAGGAATCGTCTTGGTCAGCGCCTTGGGTGAATGGGCGCAGCACGCGGCTTAGGACTTTTCGCAGGGCATGCCAGGGGTGTTGCACCACTCGCTCCAGCTGCCCGCATACAAGGCGCTGCGGCCTAAGCCAGCGACTTCCATGGCCAACACATTAGGCACGGCGCTCACCCCGCTGCCACAGTGGTGCACCACGTTGGCAGGGTTGGCGTGACCCAGTAGCGCTGCAAATTCAGCACGCAGCTCGTCCGCACTTTTGAAGAAGCCCGCCGCATTGAGGTTGCTGCTGAAGGGGCGGTTGAGTGCGCCGGGGATGTGGCCTGCCACAGGGTCAAGCGGTTCCACTTCGCCGCGGTAGCGGGCGATGGCGCGGGCATCGACGATGGTTTGTGAGCCATCGTTCAAATGGGCAGCGAGGGTGGCGGTGTCCACCAGTTGGGCCAAGGGCTCGCGCAATGCGAAGTTACCGCTGGTGTGGACAGGCGCTTCGCCAGAGGCGGTGGCGCCGCCGGCAGCGACCCACGCCTGCAAACCGCCATCCAGTGCCGCAACGGCGTTGTGGCCACACCACTTCAGCATCCACCACAAGCGCCCGCAGTAGTTCATGCCATGGCGGTCATAAACCACCACTTGCGTATCGTGGTTCACCCCCACGCTTTGCAGCCAAGCCGCCAACACCTCGCGTTGGGGCAAGGGGTGGCGACCACCGTTGACGCGCAGGGTGTCATCATGCGTGGCGAGGTGGTGATCCAAGTCGGCATGCGTGGCACCCGCGATGTGCTGTTCCACAAATTGCGCATGACCTTTAGCCGGATTCATCAAATCGAAGCTGCAGTCAAACACCCGAAGCGGTGCGCCTTGGGCTTGCAGGGTTTGAAGTTGTGTGACGCTGATGAGCGTGGTGAACGGGACGGTTTGGGTGGGGGTAGACATCAATGTTCTTCCGCAGGGGCGTTGGGTGCTGCGCGGGCGCGTAGCAAGGTGGCGGCCATGCCGCTGGCGACGATCAGTGCCATGCCAGCCCAGCCGATGAGGGGAATATCGTCACCAAAAAGCAGCAAGCTGTACAGCGCGGCAAACACAATGCCCGAGTACTGCAAGTTGGCAACCACGAGGGTAGCGCCTTGGCTGTAAGCGCGTGTCATGCAGAGTTGGCCAAGGGAGGCAAACAACCCTACGGGCAGCAACCACATGGCGTGTTGCCAATCCCATTCAGACACGCCATCAAAGCCCATGCCGACCAGCCCTGCGAGGGCCGTACCAATGGCGAAGTAAAAAACGGTGCGTGTTTCGGGTTCACCGATGCGGCCCAAGGCCATCACTTGCATGTAGGCAAAGGCCGCAACAAACCCAGACATCAAGCCAATCAGGCCGGCAAAGATTTGGTTTTGTTCCACCGTGGGGCGCAGCATCATCACAACGCCCACGAAGCCAGCGATCACGCACAAGGCCAAGGGCCCTTGCGACCAAGGGTCGCGCTTGTCTTGTGGGTTCCAGTTGATCAACGCGCCACCCACCAAAAAGGCGGCTACCCAGACGCTGCTCATGTAGTTGAGTGTCATGGCCGTGGCCAAGGGCAGGTGGGCAATGGCATAAAACCAAGCGCACAGGGAGAGCACGCCAACGGCAGAGCGCCAGAGGTGCATGCCCGGGTATTGCGTGCGCAAAGATACCTTTTGTTGCCGTGCAATCACACCTATGAAAACGATGCCCACCACGCCGCGGTAAAAGACCAATTCGGCAAAGTTGAAATAAGCAGAACCGAACTTGACGCATACCCCCATGGTCGCAAAGAAGGCCGCTCCCAAGAGCATCCACAGGGCTTGCATAAGGCTGAATTTAGAAGTTGAGTTGGCCGCGGTACCACTCGTGGAAGTGCTGCATGCCGTCTTCCATGGGGCTTTGGTAGGGGCCCACTTCGTTGTCGCCGCGTTGCATCAAGGCTTGGCGACCTGCATCCATGCGCTCGGCGATCTCGTCGTCTTCGATGCAGGTTTCCATATAGGCGGCTTGCTGTGCTTCAACAAACTCACGCTCAAAGGCCACGATTTCTTCGGGGTAATAAAACTCCACCCTGTTCAGCGTTTTGCTGGGGCTGATGGGGTGCAAGGTCGACACCGTCAACACATGGGGGTACCACTCGACCATGATGTGCGGGTAGTAGGTGAGCCAAATCGCGCCTTGCTCTGGCAACTGACCGTTGCGGTATTTCAGCAAGGTGTCGTGCCACTTTTGGTAGGTGGGTGAGCCCGGCTTGCCAAAGCCGCTGGAGACACCCACCGTTTGCACCGAGTAGTTTTGTTTGAACTCCCATTGCAAATCGTCGCAAGTCACGAACTGGCCAAGGCCGGGATGAAAAGGGCCGACGTGGTAGTCCTCGAGGTAGACCTCGATGAAGGTTTTCCAGTTGTAATTGCACGCGTGCAGCTCGACGCGGTCGAGGGCAAAGCCCGTGAAATCGAGGGCCGCGCGCGGGCCCATGTTGGCCAAATCGGCTGTGATGTCGCGGCCGTTGTCCTCAAACAGCAAGCCATTCCACTCGCGTAGGGGGTAGTTGTGGAGGTTCAGGCAGGGGTCTTGCGCGAAGTGCGGGGCGCCCAGCAATTCACCGGTGGGGGCATATGTCCAGCGGTGCAAAGGACACACGATGTTGCCACCGGCAGAGCCTGGGGCTTGTGTGTTGAGCGAGCCGCGGCCTTTGAGCATGACCGCTTGGCGATGGCGGCATACGTTGGACAACAATTCCACGCCGTGGGCCGAGCGCACAAGCGCACGCCCTTCACCTTCATGCGGCAAAGCGTAGTAATCGCCCAGATTGGGCACGGCAAGCTGGTGCCCCACATAACGGGGCCCGCGCTGAAAGATGGTCTCCAGTTCGCGCTGAAAAAGCGCCTCATCAAAGTAACTGGTAACTGGTAGTTGGCTATGCGCCTGCTGCAGTTGAAGACTTAAATCAGACATGGGTGACCTGACCTAAAGACTCCCCACAGGGAGAGAAGTGAAAAAAATAAATCGGCCCGTAGGTCGATTGAAGGACACCCATTGTACCCAAGGGGCTCAACACCGCCCCTCTGTGCGGCCTAAAATGGTGGGCTATTGACCCAACTCAAAACGGACTCCACCACCATGCCCAAGGCTAAAAACACCCCAAGTGACGCCGAGACGACGCCCGCGAGCTATGAGGCGGCTTTGAAAGAGCTAGAGGCCTTGGTGCAACAGATGGAATCAGGCCAATTGCCTTTGGCAGATTTGCTGGCAGGTTACCAGCGAGGCGCCGAACTTTTGGCTTACTGCCGCTCACAGTTGGACTCCGTGGAGCAACAGATCAAAGTATTAGACAACGGGACCTTGAAGGCCTGGACACCGACATGAACAAACCCATGACCCCTCAGGAGTTAGACCAATGGAGTCACCATGGCTTGGTAATCGTCGAAGACGCGTTGTCCCGCTGGATCAGCCCCCAAGCCCCTGCTGGCTTGGGCGAGGCCATGCG
>CANGML010000062.1 GCA_947454585.1 Comamonadaceae bacterium | reverse complement strand
GCAAGCAAAGGCTTGGGTCTGGGTTGTGCGCAGTCGCTGGCGCGTGAGGGCGTGAACGTGGTCATCGTGGCGCGCGGTGCTGAGGCGCTAGACGCAGCGGCCGCAGACTTGCGCAAGCTCGGCACCACCATCTTGCCGGTGGCGGTGGACATCACCACCCCTGAAGGACGCGAGGCCATTTGGTCGGTGGCAGGTGGCCCAGGTAAAAACTTTGACATCGTGGTCACCAATGCGGGCGGCCCCCCACCTGGTGACTTCCGCACCTGGGACCGTGAGGCATGGATCAAAGCCGTGGATGCCAACATGCTCACACCGATTGAGCTCATCAAAGCCACCGTGGACGGCATGGCTGAGCGCCAATTTGGCCGCATCATCAACATCACCTCCAGCGCGGTGAAGGCGCCCATTGATATCTTGGGGTTGTCCAATGGGGCGCGTTCGGGTTTGACCGGCTTTGTGGCGGGCGTGGCCCGTACGCCGAAGTTGGCCGCCAACAACGTGACCATCAACAACTTGTTGCCCGGTGCTTTCGACACTGACCGACTCAAAGGCACGATGAAAGGTGCCTCCGAGAAAACGGGCCAGCCTATCGAGGCCATTGCCGAAGCCCGCAAGAAAACCATCCCCGCACAACGCTTTGGCCACCCCCAAGAGTTTGGTGACACCTGCGCCTTCTTGTGTTCCGCACAAGCCAGCTACATCACCGGCCAAAACATCTTGACCGATGGTGGCGCGTACGCTGGGACTTTCTGAGCTTATTTGCGCGACGACACCACGATGCCGCCGATGATCATCACAAACGCCGCGACGTGATACATCTGCGGCAACTCGCCCAAGGCGAGTGCTGACATCGTGGCGGCAAAGATGGGGGTGAGGTTGGCAAAGAAACCGGCGATGTTGGGGCCAACGCGTTGCACGCCCAAGCCCCAGCACCGGTAAGCCAGCAGGGCCGGGCCCACCGCCACATACACCAAGGCGGCGACCAGGGGCCAACCCCAACTGACGTGGGCATCCACAAGTCCGGTCAGGCCCGACCATTCAGCCGCCGTGAACGCACCAGACCACACCAACCCAAACGCAATTTGCGCTATCAAAAAATAGGCCCAGTTACCCCGCACCAACGCAGGCGATTGGGTCTGTGAGAGCAGCCAGCTGTACCAAGCCCAGCAGGCGGTGGCGATCAGCACAAACACATCGCCTAGCACCCAATGCACATTCGCGAGGGCATGCCAGTCACCGCGGCACAGCACCAGCAACACCCCGACGATGGACATCAGGGCGCCAAAGATTTGTCGCTTGCGCACCACCTGTTTGAAAAAGAGGGCACCCATCCCCAGCATGAACACCGGCGTGCTCGACGCCACCAAGGTCACGTTGATGGGGCTGGAGGTTTGCAGGGCCAGGTATTGCAAGCTGTTGTAGCAACCCACCCCCAATAGGCCTAGCAAGCCATAGCGCTTCCAGTTGGACCAAAGCGGGCTGTTGCGATGCAAGACGTGGTGAGCGATGGGCAGCAGCAAAACAAAGGCCAAGATCCAACGAAAAAAATTGAGGGTGATGGGCGGGATGAGCTCATGCACCAGTCGCCCCACGATGGTGTTCCCCGCCCATAACAATGGCGGGATCAATAAAAGTGCCGCCGTGCGCGGCGTGAGGGCATGGGGTACGAATGACATAAGGGGTGGACTCTACCCGAGGCCGAATAACCCAGGCGACACAAGCGCGACTGATTTCATGGCAGCATTCAGCCTCTTAAAAATTCATCCCTATTTGGAGCAATACCCATGACCCAAGCAGTCATCATCGAAAAAAACGGCGGCCCCGAAGAGCTCAAGCTCGTTGACGTGACCGTGGGTCAGCCTGGCCCAGGCGAGATTCGCATTCGTCACAAAGCGATTGGCTTGAACTTCATCGACGTGTACCAACGCATGGGCTTGTACCCCTTGCCGATGCCCTTGCACATGGGCATGGAAGCGTCGGGCATCGTCGAAGCCGTGGGCGAAGGGGTCACCCATCTGAAAGTCGGTGACCGCGCTGCCTACGCCAGCAACCCACCCGGCAGCTACTCTGAAGCGCGCGTCATGCCCGCCAAGTGCGTGTGCCAATTGCCCGATGCGATTTCGTTTGAAACGGGCGCTGCCATGATGCTCAAAGGCTTGACGGCGCAGTACTTGTTGAAGCGCACCTTGCCTCAAGGTGGTTTGCATGCCGGTGACTTCATCTTGTTCCACGCCGCTGCTGGCGGTGTCGGTTTGATTGCTTGCCAATGGGCCAAGGCCTTGGGCTATCAACTGATTGGTACAGCGGGCAGCGATGCCAAGTGCGCCTTGGCCAAAGCCAATGGCGCCGCCCATGTCATCAACTACAACACGGAAGATTTCTTGGTGCGTGTGAAAGAAATCACAGGCGGCAAAGGCGTGAAAGTGGTGTACGACTCGGTGGGCAAAGACACCTGGGACAAGTCCTTGGATTGTTTGTCGCCCTTCGGCTTGATGGCGAGTTTTGGCAATGCCTCCGGCGCGCCCGCACCGATCGCCCCTGGCATCTTGGGACCCAAGGGCTCGATCTACCTCACACGTCAAACGCTGTTCAGCCACATCGTCACGCGTGAAACCACACAAGAGATGGCCGACGATTTGTTTGCGGCGGTGACCAGCGGCAAGGTCAAGATCCACATCGACCAAACCTATGCCTTGGCCGATATCGCCCAAGCGCATCGCGATTTGGAAGCCCGCAAGACCACGGGCTGCACCATCATCACGCTGTAGGGGTTTTTTGCTGCATACCAAGCCACGACATGACATGCGTGGCTTGGGTGTCAAAGCTATGCTCGCCGCCATATATGACGGTGCCCGAGCCGAACCGGTGTGCGGCATAGCTGGCCAAGCGCTTGCATCCTTTGAGCCAGTCTTCGCTGAAGGTGATGCCGGATTTGATTTCAACCGCATGCAACAAGCCTGCGTGCTCAAACAATAAATCAACCTCGACTCCATGGTTGTCGCGCCAAAAATAAAGGTCTGCGGGCAAGCCCTGATTTAAACGATGTTTGAGGGTTTCAGCGATGACCCACGTTTCAAAAATGAAGCCTCGCATGGCATGTGTTGCCAGCAACTGAGGGCTGTCAATGCGCAAGAGCCAGCACAACAAACCCGTGTCTAAGAAATACAGCTTGGGCATCTTGACCAGACGCTTGCCGAAGTTTTCATGCCATGGTTGTAGCAATCGCACGATGTAGCTGCTTTCTAGCACACTGAGCCACTGGCGGGCCGTGTTGGCACTGATGCCGCAGTCGGCGGCTAAGGATTGCAGGTTTAAGAGTTGTCCACTGCGGGAGGCACACATCAAGATAAAACGCTCAAAGGTGGCCAAATCACGAACGCCCAGCACTTGCCGCACGTCGCGCTCAATGTAGGTGGATACATAAGCACGAAACCAATCACGGGGTGCTAAAGCTTGAACGCGCAAGCTGTTGTACAGCGCCGGGTAGCCGCCAGTGAACATCAATTCATTGAGCTGGGTGTGTGAGATGTGTGTCGCATGCCCAATTTCAGTCAAGCTCAGCGGCAAAAGTTCAATCAGCCCGACACGCCCTGCCAATGACTGTGTGATGCTTTCAAGCAAACCGAATTGCTGAGAGCCTGTGATGATGAAGAGCCCCATACGCTGCTGGCGATCTACCACCCCCTGCAAGTACGAGAGCAGCTCTGGTGCACGCTGGATTTCGTCGAGCACGGCCCCTTCAGGAAACTGGGCAAGAAAGGCACGCGGATCAGACAACGCCAGTCGACGTGTCTCAGGGTCTTCCAGTGTGCGATAGGGTTTTTGCGCAAACGCGTTGCAGGCTAAGGTCGTTTTGCCAGACTGTCGAGGTCCCGTGAGCGCTACGACAGGAAATGCTCGGCTGAGTCGAATGAGCGTGTCGTGAGCATGCCGTTCAATGTGTGACGGAGCAATGGACATTTGTACAACTCCACTTTTTAAAAGTGGTATTGTACAAATTTAAAGACCTTGATCAGCGTCTTGAAATGTGTCCGCACGGCAGGTCAGCACCAGCGTGTCGCGATGGCCACCTTCTGCCAAGGGCTGAATGGGCGTGCTCTCGTGGATCATGCGGGTGTCATCTAGCAGCATCAGCGACCAAGGCTCACTCAAGGTGAAGCGCTCACCGTGTGGGCCATTGGCCTCAAACACGCGGGTCTCGCCGCCTTTGATGCCAACGCGGTTGACCATGAAGACCGCCACAAAATCCACCCCATCACGGTGCGCGCCTTCCGGCGTGGGACGGCCAATGCCGTCGGTGGTATCAATGCGGAATTGGTGGGCTTCGATGCACCACTTGGTCTGCGCTGTGCCGCGCACGTCAGACGCGGTATGCGCCAAAGCCGTGAGTAGTTTTGTCCAAGCGGGCGTGGCCAGCGTGTTGCTGCGCATGGGCTCGAACCAACGCTCCATGCCGCCGTGTAGCGCGTTGTAGTCCAGCGGCTGCCAATGGGCGCGGTGCGGAACGGGGGTCAAGGTGCCCTGGTCACACACAAAGCTGCTGTGCAAGCGGCGGCGATAGCGGCCCCCATCTTTGAGGTAATTGTCCGGCGGCATGCCGTCCCAGTCGGGCGACAGTGCGTGCAGCGCTTGAAGCGTGCAACCGGCCCAGTCGGCCACGCTGCTGGCGCTGAGCACGGCATAGCCTTTTTGCTGCACGGTGTGGGTCAGCGCTGCGACGGGGGTGGTGTGAGGGGACAGCAAGTGCATATTCAGTGGGCGCGACGCACGCGCAGGACTTCATCCAAGATGAGGCAGGCAGCGCCTACGGTGATGCCACTGTCGGCCACATTGAATGCAGGGAAGTGGATGCCTGCGTAATGAAAATCAAGGAAGTCCACCACGTAGCCATACATCACACGGTCCAGCACATTGCCAATGGCACCGCCCAAAATGCAGGCGATGGCAAACCCAAACAGCTTTTGGCCGGGGTGCTTTTTCAGCAGCCACACCATCACCACCGTGGCGACCAGCCCTAAGCCTGTGAAGAACCAGCGTTGCCAGCCCCCTGCTGTGGCGAGAAAGGAAAACGCAGCGCCTTCGTTGTGCACGCGCACGATGTTGAAAAAGTCGGCGACGGGAAAGCCTTGACCCAGTGGGTAGGTGCTGATGATGAGCACCTTGGTGAACTGATCCGCGATCAGAATCAAGGCGGCGATCCCTAACCACACCCCATAGGAGGTGGTGTTGCGCAGGAAGGTGTGGCGTGCCATGCGTGAGCTGTGTTGAAGGCTTTAGGCGAACTTTCGCACTTCGCCGCCGCCATGCAAGTTGCTGTCGCAACGGCCGCACAGCGTGGAGTGCGCAGCGTTGTGGCCCACGTCGTCGCTGTAGTGCCAGCAGCGGTCGCATTTGGTGGCGGCGCTGGCTTTGACGTCGACCGTCAAACCTTCGCCTTTGACGAGCGCGACCTTGGAGGTGATGAAGACAAACTTCACGTCATCGCCCAAAGAGGCCAACGCGTCATAGGTGGCGCCATCACAGTGAATGACCAACTCGGCTTGCAAGGAAGCACCCACCACACCGCCGGTGCGTTGGTTCTCAATCTCTTTGTTGGCGATGTCGCGCACGTGTTGCACCGCCTGCCACTTGTCCAGCAACGCTGTGTTGACGGCACCGAACTCGGTGAAGGTCTCCAAGAAGATGGACTCTGATTTGCCAAACGTGGTCCACGCTTCTTCCGCCGTGAAGCTGAGGAACGGGGCCATCCAACGCACAAAAGCGTGGGTGATGTGGTGCAGGGCCGTTTGTGCGCTGCGACGAGCGAGCGACTTGGGCGCCGTGGTGTACAGGCGGTCTTTGAGCACGTCCAAATAGAAGGCGCCCAAATCTTCCGAGCAATACAGCTGCAACTTCGACACCACGGGGTGGAACTCATACGCATCGAAGTGGGCGCGAATCTCGGCTTGCACTTGCGCCGCACGCGACAAGGCGTACTTGTCGATTTCCAGCAAGTCGTCAAACGCCACCGCGTCTGTGTTGGCATCAAAGTCACTCACGTTGGCGAGCAAGAAGCGCAGCGTGTTGCGGATGCGGCGATAGGCATCGACCACGCGGGCCAAGATTTTGTCGTCGATGTTGAGGTCGCCTGAATAGTCGGTGCTGGCCACCCACAGCCGTACGATTTCGGCGCCCATCTTGTCGCTCACCTCTTGGGGTGCCACGGTGTTGCCCAAGCTCTTGCTCATCTTGCGGCCTTGGCCGTCGGTGGCAAAGCCGTGGGTCAGCAGGCCTTTGTAGGGCGCGCGGCCATACAAGGCGCAACCCAGCAACAGCGAGCTGTGGAACCAACCCCGGTGTTGGTCGTGGCCTTCTAAGTACAAGTCGGCTTCAGGGATCGAGTTGTCGGGCGAGGCGTGGAAAGGTGCGCGGTGGTTCACGCCAAAGCTGTACGCGTCTTTGTGGCTGCCGCGCAGCACGTGTTGGAAAGTGGAACCTGAGTCAAACCACACTTCCAAAATATCGGTGCTCTTGGTGTAGCTGGCCGCGTCGTCGCCGGGCTGGTTGAGGATGTCTTCCACCGTCACGCGGCTCCAAGCTTCGATGCCACCTTGTTCGACGATGTCGGCCGCTTGGTCCATGATGGCCATGGTGCGTGGGTGCAACTCGCCGCTGTCTTTGTGCAAGAAGAAGGGCACGGGCACCCCCCAGCTGCGTTGGCGTGAGATGCACCAGTCGGGGCGGTTGGCAATCATGTCGCGCAAACGCGCACGACCGTTCTCGGGGTAGAAGTGGGTGTGGTCAATCGCGTTCAATGCGAGTTCACGCAGCGATTGGCTAGCCTTGTCGGTGATGAACTTGCCCGTGGTTTTTTCGGTGGTGCTGTCAAACCCATCCATGCGGATGAACCACTGCGCCGCCGCGCGGTAGATCACCGGCGTTTTGTGACGCCAGCAATGGGGGTAGCTGTGCGTGATGGTGTGTGTGGCCATCAAGCGGCCTGCGTTTTGCAGGGTTTCCAAAATGACGGGCACCGCCTTCCAGATGTGCTGGCCACCGAACAGCGGGAAGTCAGCGGCATACGCGCCGTTGCCTTGCACGGGGTTCAAGATGTCGGTGTACTTCATGCCGTTGGCCATGCAGGAGTTGAAGTCATCCACACCATAGGCAGGGGCGCTGTGCACGATGCCTGTGCCGTCGGTCTCACCCACGTAGTCGGCCAAGAACACGGGGGCCGTGCGTTGGTAGCCTGCGTCCACATGTGCGAGGGGGTGGTTGAACTCAATCAAGCCCAGCTTGTCTCCTTTGGCGGTGGCCACGACTTTGCCTTCGAGCTTCCAGCGCGCCAAACATTTCTCGACCAACGAGGCCGCGCACAAGAACAATCCACGCGCGGTATCCACCAAGGCATAGGTGGACTCGGGGTGCATATTGAGCGCTTGGTTGGCGGGGATGGTCCACGCGGTGGTGGTCCAGATGACGGCGAAGACATCTTTGTCGAGCTTGGGCAGACCAAACGCAGCAGCCAGCTTGTCGGGCTGGGCACACAAGAAGGCCACATCCAATGTGTCGCTCTTCTTGTCGGCGTATTCAATTTCAAACTCAGCCAGTGACGAGCCACAGTCGAAGCACCAGTACACGGGCTTCAAGCCACGGTACACAAAGCCGCGCTCCATCACACGTTTGAAGGCGCGGATTTGGCCTGCTTCGTTGGCGGGGTCCATGGTGCGGTAGGGGCGCTCCCAGTCGCCCAACACGCCCAAGCGTTTGAAGTCTTCGCGTTGCTGGTCAATTTGCTCAGTGGCAAAGGCGCGGCTCTTGGCCTGCATGTCGTCGCGGCTCAATTTGCGGCCATGCAGTTTTTCAATCGCGTTCTCGATCGGCAAACCGTGGCAGTCCCAGCCGGGTATGTATTGCGCGTCAAAGCCCGCCAATTGCTTGGACTTGACGATCATGTCTTTGAGCACTTTGTTCAGTGCGTGTCCGATATGCAGCTTGCCGTTGGCGTAGGGCGGGCCATCGTGCAACACAAACAGCGGTGCGCCTTGGCGGGCCACACGCAGTTTTTTGTACAGACCTTGTTCATTCCATGCTTTGGCCCAGGCAGGTTCACGTTTGGGCAAGTCACCCCGCATGGGAAACGGGGTGTCCATCATGTTGAGGGTGGCGCGGAAGTCCTTGGAGGATGGGGTGGCTTTGTCGGTCATGGCGGTCTCGGGTCGGAGGCTCTAAATCAAAATCATGTGCAGCAAGCGGGGGCTGCACGCCCCGTCAAATTCGGGCTGCGAGCCAGGCGCGTGCGTCGTCGCAGTCTTTGTGTATGCCTTGCATCAAGGCGTCCAGACCGTCGTACTTCAGCTCGTCGTGTAATTTATGCAGCAG
>CANGML010000061.1 GCA_947454585.1 Comamonadaceae bacterium | reverse complement strand
TCAAAGGCACGTGGACCCCAGATGCCCAAGTATTGGCGCGCGTGCACGAGCCCCTGTCCGTGCTAGATGCGCTCGAACCCAACCGCGTCATGCACTCTTGGGGCTTGGATGCGGCCTTGGCGCGCATCAGCCAAGAGGGCACAGGCGTGGTGGTGTTGCTCAACTGCGGTGAAAGCGGTGAACAACTGCTGTCGCAGTTTGACGGCACTGCGCGCTCAGCCCACGGCCCAGAACGTGGCCGCATGGACTTACGCAGCTACGGTGTGGGTGCACAAATTTTGCGCGACTGCGGTGTTCAAAAAATGCGCCTCATGGGCAACCCACGCCGCATGCCCAGCATGACGGGCTATGGGCTTGAAATCACTGGCTACCTTTCCAAAGAATAAAACCATGTTTGTCTCCAACCTCGCCTCCACCACCACGCTCGACGGCAGCGCTTTGAAGATTGGCATTGTCCAAGCGCGCTTCAACGATGACATCACCAACGCACTGGCAGCAGCCTGCATCGCCGAGCTCAAAGCCATGGGCGTGGCGGATGACCGCATCACCCACTTACTGGTGCCCGGCGCCCTCGAAGTACCTTTGGCCTTGGCGGCCTTGGCACAAATTGAAGACCCCGAACCCTTCAGTGCGCTGATCGCCCTAGGCTGCATCATCCGTGGCGAGACCTACCACTTTGAATTGGTGGCTAATGAATCAGGCGCTGCTGTGACCCGTGTGGGCATGGACTACCACGTGCCCATTGCCAACGCCATCCTCACCACCGAGAACCTTGAACAAGCCGTGGCGCGACAAACCGACAAAGGCCGGGATGCTGCGCGTGTGGCTGTAGAGATGGCTCTGTTGTTGGAGCGCTTGGCATGAGCGAGACGCACACCACCGAGGACAAAGCGCCTCGCAAATCGTCGAGCAAAAGCACGGCCAAGTCCGGCCGCAGTCGCTCGCGTGAATTTGCGTTGCAAGGTCTTTACCAATTTTTGGTGGGTCAAAACGAAGCGGCTGACATTGATGTATTCACCCGCGACTTGAGTGGCTTCCACAAGTCTGACGCCGTGCATTACGACGCCCTCCTCTATGGCTGCATTGAGCAACGCGAAATTTTGGATGCACTGATTGAGCCTTTGCTCGATCGCAAGCTTGACGAGATCTCTCCCATCGAACACGCCGTCATGTGGATGGGTGTCTACGAGTTTCAACACTGCATCGATGTGCCCTGGCGCGTGGTGCTGAACGAATACATCGAACTCGCCAAGTCCTTTGGCGGCACCGATGGCCACAAGTACGTGAACGGGGTACTCAACGGCCTCGCCCCTCAACTGCGTGCCTTGGAAGTGGCAGCCGACCGCGCCAAAGGCAAAGCCCCAAACTGATCCGCGCGTGATGATCAAAATCGCCCAACGCGCACAACGCATTGAGCCCTTCTATGTGATGGAGGTGGCCAAGGCCGCCGCCGAGCGGGCCGCCCAACTGGCGCACACCGACGCACCGATGATTTTTTTGAACATCGGCGAACCTGATTTCACTGCCCCGCCCCTGGTGCAAGAAGCTGCCGTTCGTGCGGTACACGACGGCGTCACCCAATACACACCCGCGTTAGGCCTTCCCGAGTTACGCGAACGCATCAGCGCTTGGTACAGCACGCGTTTTGGGGTGAACGTGCCTGCGCGCCGCATCGTGGTCACCGCCGGCGCATCGGCAGCCTTGCAGCTGGCCTGTTTGGCCTTGATTGAGGCGGGCGATGACGTGCTCATGCCCGACCCCAGCTACCCCTGCAACCGCCACTTTGTGAGCGCGGCTGAGGGTCGAGCCGTGCTGGTGCCCACCACCGCGGCTGAGCGGTTCCAACTCACCGCTGCACAGGTACGGCACCACTGGACGCCCCAAACCCGTGGTGTGCTGCTGGCCTCGCCCTCCAACCCCACCGGCACGTCGATTCACCCCAACGAGCTGCGCGCCATTCACCACGAGGTGTCGCAACGCGGCGGTACCACGCTGATTGATGAAATTTATCTGGGGCTGAGCTACGACACGCAATTTGGTCAATCGGCATTGGCCATTGACGACCAGATCATCAGCATCAACAGTTTCAGCAAGTACTTCAACATGACCGGTTGGCGCTTGGGCTGGCTCGTCGTGCCCGAGGCACTGGTTCCCGTGATGGAGCGTTTGGCACAAAACCTGTTCATCTGCGCCAGCACCGTGGCACAGCACGCGGCACTGGCCTGCTTTGAAGCAGACAGCTTGACCGAGTACGAGCGCCGCCGCGCCGAATTCAAAGCGCGCCGCGACTTCTTTGTGCCCGCGCTCAACGCCTTAGGTCTGCACGTGCCTGTCATGCCCGATGGGGCTTTTTATGCTTGGGCTGACTGCACAGCAGCGGCTGAAAAATTGGGCGTGACGGGCAGCTGGGATTTTGCTTACGAGGTGATGAACCAAGCCAACCTTGCCATCACGCCCGGACGAGACTTTGGCCAGGCCGACACCTCGCGCTTTGTGCGCTTTTCCACCGCCCGCTCCTTGCCCGAGTTGCAAGTCGCGGTGACGCGACTGCACACCTTGTTAGGCTAAACCATGCACACCGTTTTCGAGCACCCCATTCGCGTTTATTGGGAGGACACCGATGCTGGGGGTATCGTGTTCTATGCCAACTACCTCAAATTTTTTGAGCGTGCCCGCACCGAGTGGCTGCGTGCGCTCGGCATTGGCCAACACGCGCTGCGTGAAGCAACTGGCGGCATGTTTGTGGTGAGCGAAACCGCCATCAAGTACCACCGCCCCGCCAAACTCGACGACCAACTGCGCGTCACCGCCACCTTGGCCGAAGGTGGCCGCGCCAGCTTGGTGATAGCCCAACAAGCGTGGTGCGGCGACACCCTGCTGTGCGAAGGCACGATTCGCATCGGTTGGGTCGATGCTGCCGCGATGAAGCCTGCGAGAATCCCTTCTTCTGTATTGGAACGCCTGACATGACACAAGACTTTTCTATCGTTCATTTGTTGCTCAACGCCAGTTGGGTGGTGCAACTGGTGGTGCTGATGCTGATGGGCGTGTCCATCACCAGCTGGGCCGCTATTTTTCGCAAGATTGGCTCGATCAAGCGTGTGAAAGAGCTCAACGACGAGTTCGAACGTGACTTCTGGTCTGGAACCAGTTTGAATGAGCTGTTTGCTGCCGCTGCGCAAAATGCCAAGACATCGGGCCCGATGGAGCGCATCTTCGCCAGCGGCATGCGTGAGTACCAAAAACTGCGCGAACGCCGCATCAACGACAGCAGCGCGTTGATGGACGGCGCACGCCGCGCCATGCGCGCCAGCTACCAACGTGAGATGGATGCGATTGAATCCAACTTGTCCTTGCTGGCCTCGGTCGGCTCGGTCTCGCCTTATGTGGGTTTGTTTGGCACGGTCTGGGGCATCATGCATGCCTTCACGGGCTTGGCGGGCATGCAACAAGTGACCTTGGCCAAGGTGGCGCCCGGCATTGCCGAAGCGCTGGTGGCCACCGCCATTGGTTTGTTTGCCGCCATTCCTGCGGTATTGGCTTACAACCGCTTTTCGCGTGACATTGACCGTGTGTCCATCAAGCTGGAAACCTTCATCGAAGAGTTCAGCAACATCTTGCAGCGCAACGTCAGCGCCAGCGGAATGGCGCACTAAGTCGGAGACGCAGCATGGCTTCTATCGCCCCCCGCTCTGGCCGCGGCCGCCGCGCCATGAACGACATCAACATGGTGCCCTTCATTGATGTGATGTTGGTGCTGTTGATCATCTTCATGGTGACCGCGCCACTGATCTCGCCCAGCGTGATTGATTTGCCCAGCGTGGGCAAAGCGTCAGCGGTGCCGGATCAGGTGATCCATGTGGAAATCAGCAAAGAAGAACGCATCACCGTCAAAAGCACGGGGACGGTGACGAAGTCTGTCAGCAGCACCTTGACGGGACTGGCTCGTGATGTGCGTGAACTGCAAGGTGAGACCTCGCAAGGTCCTGTGGTGATCACCGCGGACCGCACCATCAAATACGAAACCGTGGTCAAAGCCATGGATACCTTGCAACGCGCAGGGGTTCAACGCGTGGGCCTTTCGGTTCAGCTCGCTGAGTGATCACCCCAACCACCATGAGCGCAGCAGCCACGCATCTCGAGTTCGCCCCACCGCCGCCTCAAGGAACGGCGCGCTCGGTCGCTGCAGCGTTGGTGGTGCATGGCCTACTCATCGTGGCACTGACGGCAGGCATTCAATGGAAGCAAGACACCAACGTGTCCGTCGAAGCCGAGTTGTGGTCAGCCGTGCCGATGGCTGCCGCCCCCCCGTTGGTAGAAGCAGAACCACCGCCCCCCCCACCACCACCTAAGCCTGAACCAACGCCCAAACCCGTGGTGAATGCGCCAGAGCCCCCTGCAGCCAACCGCGATGCCGAAATTGCACTCGCGAAAAAACGCAAAGTTGAAGAAGAGAAAAAACTGCAAGAAGCCTTGAAGGCCGAAGAGCGCCGCAAAGAAGAAGTCAAAAAAGAGGCCGAGAAAAAAGTCAAAGCCAAGCTAGAAGCCAAAAAGGAAGAAGAGCGTCAAGACAAAGAGCGCAAAGAAAAGGAAAAAGAAAAAGAGCGCGCCGAAAAAGAACGTAAAGAAAAAGAAGCCAAGAAGCAACAAGCGCAAAAAGACAACAAAGCTGCGGCCGAAGAAGCCAAGAAACTTGAAGCGATCCGTCAAGAGAACATGAAACGCATGGCCGGCTTAGCCGGCGCCAGCGGGGCTGACAACGCCACCGGCACCGCCATGAGAGCCTCCGGGCCCTCCGATACCTATGGCGGACGCATCCGTGGGCGTATCAAGCCCAACATCACCTTTGACCCCAGTTCTGTCGTGGGCAATCCTGCAGCAGAAGTGGAAGTGCGCTGCGCGCCAGACGGCACGATTGTGAGCAGCAAGTTGGTCAAGTCCAGTGGCAGCCCAGCATGGGATAACGCCGTGCTCAAAGCCATCACCAAGACGGAGGTCTTGCCGCGCGACACCGATGGCCGTGTCCACTCGCCCCTGTTGTTGGTTTTCAAACCCAACGACTAGAGCACCGCGAGATCACTGGAGGTGCTAGAACGTTCCGTCACCGTCGATGTGCTGAAAGTCGTGGCCGCGCAATTGATTGTCTGGCACCATTTTTCTGCCTACGGGCCGATGTCCGACACGATGACCTTGGTTTGGCCGCAACTCATGGATTGGCTGTACCGCTATGGCCGATTAGCGGTGCAGGTGTTCTTGGTGGTCGGCGGCTATTTGGCCGCGCAATCGGTGATGAACAAACCCATGACGCGGCCGCTCACCGCCATCGTCAAACGCTATCTGCGCTTGGTGCCTTTTTACCTGCTGGCCTTGGCGCTCATCAGCTTGGCCGTGGCGATGTCACGTCACACCATTCACGCGAGTTGGTTACCCAGCGAGCCCACGGTGTGGCAGTTCTTGGCGCATGGACTGTTGATGCATGACTTGCTGGGATTTGAGGCATTGAGCAGCGGTGCGTGGTACGTGGCGATCGACTTTCAGCTGTATGCCTTGCTGATGGCCTTGTGTCACCTTTTCTACACCGAGAACTACCAACGCTTGTCTGTCGCTATCGCCCTTTTGTGTTGCGCCTCGATGTGGCAATTCAACCGCGTGGAAGGGTTGGACATCTGGGCACTCTACTTTTTTGCCGCCTATGGCTTGGGCGTGTTGGCGGCCTGGGCCAAACGCTCGGCCTTTGAAACGCGGGTGTTTTGGCTGACCGCCTTGCTCGCCGTGGGCGCTTTATGGATGGAATACCGGTCGCGCTTATCTTTGGCGCTCGTCACGGCGGTATGGTTGGTCATCAAGCCCAAACGCAAGGTGCAGTGGACGCCCATCAAACGCATCCTGCACCGCTTGTCTAACAGTGCCTACGTGCTGTTTTTGACGCACTTTGGGGTGATCGTGTTGTTCAGCGACATGTGGAACAAAAGCCATTTTTATGATCCCTACATGGCTTTTGGTTTGACGATTTTTGCTTGGCTGTGCTGCGTTGGCTTGGGGCTGTTCATGCATGAAAAAGCTGAAGTGCCGATGCATCATTGGGTCGCGCAAAAATCTAAGCAACTGCTAGGGCGCTGAAGAAATCAAGCGGTTCGATGCGCCCGCATGCTCAGCCATGCGCACGCACAGGCGATGACCGCGGTCAGGATCGACAACGCATAGACGGACGACAAGCCCCAAGCATCGCTCAAGGTGCCACCGCCGAGCGCCCCGAGAACGCCGGGGACGCCATACCCAATCGAGGCATACAAGGCTTGCCCCCTGCCGCGCAAACGTCCTGGGAAATGTTGCGACAACAAGGCAATGCACACCGTATGTTGGGTGGCAAAAGTCAGCGCGTGCAGCAACTGCGCCAACAGCAACACCCACAGCCAATCCGCAGCCCAGGTGGTGAGCACCATACGCAGCACCATGGCCGATGAACAAATCAGCATCCAGGTGGACAAGCCAAAGGCTGGCAACCAACGACTTTGCGTGAAGAACCACACAATTTCGGCCGACACCGACACCGCCCACATCACACCAATCATGGTTTTGCTGTAACCCAATTCGTCCAAATACAGGGAGAAAAACACATAGATGCCGATGTGAGATAGCACATGGAAAAACACCGTGGCAAAAAACCACTGCACTTGACGCTGCCCGAGCACCGACATCACCGGAGGCCGGACCTCATCGTGGTGGACGGCTTCTTTGCGATTGGGCAGCCACCACACGCTCAAGTTCAACGCCAGCAAAGAGCCCATCGACCACGCTGGAAAACTCTGCATGCCTTGGTGCTCAAACCACGCGCCCGCCGACAAGGCGGTGACGAGAAAGCCCAACGATCCCCATAACCGAACACGGCCATAGCGGCGCGAATCAAAACCTTGATCGGTACTCACCAAATGGGCCAAGGCCGCTTCGCTCATGGGCATCATGGCGCTGGTGTGGATGAACATCAGCAGCAGGACCGCCCCAATCCACCACACCGAGCTCGGTGCAAACAAGCCCATGGCGCACACCAAAGCAGCGCCCGCACAAAAGCGCAACAGTTTCACGCGCTCCCCCGTGTGGTCACTCAACCAGCCCCACGCGTAAGGGGCTAGCACACGCGTGGCGGCTTGTACCGCCGTGAGTAAACCGATCACGGTGATCGAGAACCCCAGGTCCTTGAGCCACAAGGGCAAGTAAGGGTTAAAAAAACCGATGTGCGCGAAGTAGCTGGCGGACAGCGCAGCGAACGGAAACAGCTGCCTGCGAGAAAGCGTCTCAGCCACCGATATGGCCGGGAATGGCGGGCATCGCCACCTGCACATCACCACACTGGGCGCGGTGACGCAAGGCGTGATCCATCACCACCAACGCCAGCAAGGCCTCGGCAATCGGCGTGGCGCGGATGCCCACACAAGGGTCGTGACGGCCTTTGGTCACGACCTCGGTGGCTTGGCTGTGTTGGTCAATCGACTCACGCGGGCTCACGATAGAGCTGGTGGGTTTGATCGCAATGCTGACCTCTAAGTCTTGGCCGGTGCTGATGCCACCCAAGACGCCGCCAGCGTTGTTGGAGCGAAAGCCCTCGGCAGTGAGCGAGTCACCATGCGTGGTGCCACGCTGCGCTACGCTGGCAAAGCCCGCACCAATTTCGACGCCTTTGACGGCGTTGAGGCCCATCATGGCGTAGGCGATATCGGCGTCGAGGCGGTCATAGATGGGCTGGCCCAAACCCACCGGCATCCCTGAGGCCACCACACGGATGCGGGCCCCGCAGGAGTCACCCGCTTTGCGCAAGCTGTCCATGTAGTCTTCAAAGGCTTGCACATCGGCGCACGGCGCGTAGAAAGGGTTGTGACCGACATGGTCCCAGCGCTCGAAGGGGATGGGCAGTTCGCCTATTTGCGTCATGCACCCATGAAAGGTGGTGCCAAATTTTTCTTTGAGCCACTTCTTAGCCACCGCACCGGCAGCCACCGTGGGTGCTGTCAAACGGGCGGACGAACGACCACCGCCGCGCGGATCGCGAATGCCGAACTTTTGAAAATAGGTGTAGTCGGCATGACCGGGGCGGAAGGTTTGCAAAATATTGCCGTAGTCTTTGCTGCGCTGGTCGGTGTTTTGAATCAACAGCGCAATCGGTGTGCCGGTGGTTTTTCCCTCATACACACCTGACAAAATTTGCACCTGATCGGGCTCATTGCGTTGCGTCACATGGCGACTGGTGCCGGGGCGACGACGGTCCAAATCATGCTGGATATCAGCCTCGCACAACGACATGCCCGGAGGGCAGCCGTCAATCACGCAGCCAATGGCTGGGCCGTGGGATTCACCAAAGTTGGTGACGGTGAAAAGGGTTCCGAAGGTATTGCCGCTCATGGGGTG
>CANGML010000060.1 GCA_947454585.1 Comamonadaceae bacterium | reverse complement strand
GGTCTTGGTTGCCTCGGGCGCGCACTGCGACGGCGCCAGCTTCCTTCTCTTTGTCGCCAACGACCAAGATGTAGGGAAGCTTTTGCATGGAATGCTCACGTATTTTATACGTAATTTTCTCGTTTCGGAGGTCTAAATCGACCCTAAGCCCTTGATTTCGCAGCGTTTTTGCAACTTCTTGGGCATATTCGGCCTGGGAATCGGTGATATTGAGCACCGAAACCTGCGTTGGCGCCAGCCAAGTCGGCAGCGCGCCCGCGTGTTGCTCGATCAAAATGCCGATGAAACGCTCCAAACTTCCCACGATGGCGCGGTGCAACATGATGGGGCGGTGGCGCGACCCATCTTCGCCCACAAACTCAGCATCCAAGCGCTCGGGCAAGTTGGGGTCCACCTGAATCGTGCCGCATTGCCATTCACGGCCGATCGCATCTTTCAAGGTGTATTCGATTTTCGGGCCATAAAAAGCGCCCTCTCCCGGCAAATACGAAAACTCACACCCCGAAGCGCGTAGGCCCTCGGCCAAAGCGTGCTCGGCGCGGTCCCAACTTTCTTCGGTACCGATGCGTTGCTCAGGGCGGGTCGAGAGTTTGTAGATGATGTTGGTGAAGCCAAAGTCTTGGTAGACCTTTTGCAGCAAAGTCGTGAAAGCCACCACCTCAGCTTGAATTTGGTCTTCGGTACAAAAAATGTGGCCGTCATCTTGGGTGAAGGCACGCACGCGCATGATGCCGTGCAAGCCACCACTGGGCTCGTTGCGGTGGCATTGGCCAAATTCACCAAAACGCAGAGGCAAATCGCGGTAACTCTTGATGCCTTGCTTAAAAATGATAATGTGACCAGGACAGTTCATCGGCTTCAACGCGTAGTCACGCTTTTCCGATTCGGTGACAAACATGTTCTCGCGGTATTTGTCCCAATGCCCTGTTTTCTCCCACAAGCTCTGATCCAAAATTTGCGGGCCTTTGACTTCCAGGTAGCCGTTGTCCCGGTAGACACGGCGCATGTACTGCTCCACCTCTTGCCAGACGGTCCAGCCTTTGGGGTGCCAAAACACCGTGCCGGGTGAGTGCTCGTCAATGTGGAACAAGTCCAACTCGCGGCCCAATTTGCGGTGGTCGCGCTTTTCGGCCTCTTCCAATCGCGTGAGGTATTGCTGCAAATCGTCTTTGCTGGCCCAGGCGGTGCCGTAAATGCGTTGCAGCATTTCGTTCTTGTGGTCGCCGCGCCAATACGCACCGGCCACCTTCATCAGCTTGAAATGTTTAAGCTTGCCGGTGCTGGGCACATGCGGGCCTCGGCACAAATCCTCGAAGTTGCCTTCGCGGTACAGGCTCACGTCTTCATCGCTCGGGATACTGGCAATGATTTCGGCCTTGTAGTGCTCGCCCAAGCCTTTGAAATAAGCCACCGCTTCGTCGCGTGGCAAGACGCGGCGCACCACAGGCTCGTCTTTGTTGGCCAGCTCGGTCATGCGCTTTTCGATGGCTATCAAGTCTTCAGGCGTGAAGCCACGCGTGAACGAAAAGTCGTAGAAAAAACCGTTGTCGATGACCGGACCAATCGTGACTTGCGCCTCGGGGAACAACTCTTTCACCGCATAGGCCAACAAGTGGGCAGTGGAGTGACGGATCACCTCCAAGCCTTCGGCATCTTTGGCGGTGATGATGGCCAAGCTGGCGTTGCGGGTCATTGCGTAGCTGGTGTCCACCACCTGGCCATCGACCTTGCCGGCCAAAGCCGCCTTGGCCAAGCCAGCGCCAATGGAGGCGGCCACTTCGGCCACCGTCACAGGACCTGGAAACTCACGTTGTGAACCGTCGGGGAGAGTAATCTGAACCATGTGTCTTCAATGAAAAAAGCGCGGCATCAGCCGCGCTTGGAAAAAGTATCTAAACGCTGGGAGAGATTTTACGCCGCTCCAGCGTGGATACGTTCCATAGATCAGTGGAACTGCTCCTCTTCGGTTGAACCTGTCAGGGCTTTCACAGAAGACGAACCGCCTTGGATCACCGTCGTCACGTCGTCGAAGTAGCCTGCGCCCACTTCTTGTTGGTGTGACACAAAGGTGTAACCCTTGTCGCGCGCTGCGAACTCAGGCTCTTGCACCATGTTGACGTAGTGCTTCATGCCCTCGCCATTGGCATAGGCATTGGCAAATTGGAAGGTGTTGTACCAGTTGATGTGGATACCCGCCAAGGTGATGAACTGGTATTTGTAGCCCAACGCCGACAGGTCTTCTTGGAACGACGCGATTTGGCTGTCGTTGAGGTTTTTCTTCCAGTTGAAAGAAGGTGAGCAGTTGTAAGACAACAGCTTGCCTGGGCATGCCGCATGCACGGCTTGCGCGAATTCACGCGCAAAGCCGATGTCTGGCACGCCTGTTTCGCACCAGACCAAGTCAGCGTAAGGGGCGTAAGCCACGCCGCGGCTGATGGCTTGCTCCAAGCCGTTTTTGACACGGTAGAAACCTTCTTGTGTGCGTTCGCCGGTCAAGAAAGGCTTGTCGTTGGCATCGTGGTCAGAGGTGATCAAGTTCGCCGCTTCAGCATCGGTTCGGGCCAACACGATGGTGGACGTACCCATGACGTCAGCAGCAAATCGGGCAGAGATCAATTTTTCGCAAGCCTCTTGTGTGGGCACTAACACTTTGCCGCCCATGTGGCCGCACTTCTTCACCGCCGCCAATTGGTCTTCAAAGTGAACGCCCGCCGCGCCAGAAGCGATCATGTTCTTCATCAATTCGAAAGCGTTCAACACACCACCGAAACCGGCTTCAGCGTCAGCCACGATGGGCAAGAAGTAGTCGATGAACTCTTTGTCGCCTGGGTTGATGCCACGACCCCATTGGATTTCGTCAGCACGCTTGAAGGTGTTGTTGATGCGGCGCACCATGGTCGGCACCGAGTCATACGCGTACAGCGATTGATCAGGGTACATGGTCTCAGAGGTGTTGCCGTCGGCAGCGACTTGCCAGCCTGACAAATACACAGCCTCCAAGCCCGCTTTGGCTTGCTGCATCGCTTGACCCGCGCTGATCGCGCCGAAGGCGTTGACGTAGCCTTTTTTGGCACCGCCGTTGACCTTTTCCCAGAGCTTTTCTGCACCACGCTTGGCGAGTGTGTGCTCGATCGGCATGCTGCCGCGCAAGCGCACCACGTCTGCCGCAGAGTAACCACGCTTCACGCCTTTCCAGCGTGGGTTGGTGGCCCAGTCTTTTTCGAGAGCAGCGATTTGTTGTTCACGGCTGAGTTGTTCGTTCAGTGATTGAGGCATGGTTCACTCCAAAAAGTTAAGAGGTTGTCGATGGGGAAACTATAAGTCTTCTATAAGAATCTTGTCCTGTCTTATGTCTTATAGAAGAATTATTTTTAATCCATATAATTCAACAACTTAACGATAATTTTTTGTATTGTGAAGTTCTATATCTTGTATTGAGAAAAAATATTGCGGTGCAGCAATCTTAATTTTTGCATTATGAAAAACAATTCCGTCATGCGTCACCCCCAAAAAAAGTACGCAAGCACGTCCGCACATGGATCACCCAAGCGCCTCCACTGAGCGGTACTGAAAAAACAACATTTCCCAATGAAAAAGTGATCTTTTCACTTGGAAAGACGCACTTTCTCTATTAGCATCCGCATTGCTCTAGAGCGATATCTCTAAGGGCTTGAAAACAAACACTTCTAGAAGGAATCAATCATGGCAACTGCAAAAAAAGCTCCGGCTAAAAAACCAGCAGCAAAAAAAGCTGCTCCCGCTAAAAAAGCAGCTCCTGCAAAGAAAGTAGCGGCTAAAAAGCCTGCAGCGAAAAAAGCAGCGCCCGCTAAAAAAGTAGCCGCCAAAAAAGCGCCTGCCAAAAAAGTAGCAGCGAAAAAAGCGCCCGCTAAAAAGCGCACGCCCAATGCTGCATTCATGAAAGCCATGACCCCTAGCGCCGCTTTGGCTGCTGTGATTGGCCATGCGCCAGTGCCACGCACAGAAGTGGTCAAGAAGATGTGGACCTACATCAAAAAGCACGGCCTGCAAGACAGCGTGAACAAGCGCAACATCAACGCAGACGAAAAGCTCAAAGCTGTGTTCGGCAAAGCCCAAGTCACCATGTTTGAATTGGCTGGCTTGATCGGCAAGCACTTGAAGTAATTCTGATTTCGCAGAATTCAAAAGGGCCGCGTCAGCGGCCCTTTTCTTTGGTGCGATGCAACGCGCATGCTTAGGTGTTGGCCTTCTTCGATAAAGCTGTCTCGCGAATCGCACGCAGGGTGCCGCGGGTGGTGATGATGTCCTCATCCAACATCACCTCAATCAAGGTGCCCTGCTCGCTTGCTAACGCTGCGACGAATGCGGCTTCAAACTCAGCGGTGCGCTGGATACGTACCCCCTCGTAGCCATAGGCACGGGCCAGCGCCACAAAATCTGGATTGGCCAGCTTGGAGCCACTTTGATGCGTCGGGAACTCACGCTCTTGATGCATACGGATCGTGCCATACACGCCATTGTTTAACAGCACGATGATGCTTTTGCCGCCATGCTGAACCGCCGTGGCCAACTCTTGTCCGTTCATTAAAAAATCACCATCACCGGCGATGGTGAACGCGGTTCGCCCCGTCAACAAATTCGCCGCAATCCCCGCAGGAACGCCATAGCCCATAGACCCAACTGTGGGAGCGAGCTGAACCCGCCACCCGCGCGCCAGCCCCGGGTGTTTATGAAACCGATGGATCCAGCTGGCAAAGTTGCCCGCGCCATTGGTCAACACCGCATCCTCAGGCAATAAACGGCTGATGACCGCTACGATGGCGGGCATGTCGATGTCACCCGGCAAGGGTTGAGGCTCCAAGTTACCCAGGTAATCGGCGTTCGCTGCAGCCGTCCATGCTTGCCACGGCAGACTAGGCGGCGCCGTCAACACCTCCAGGGAGCGTGCGGCTGCGTTCATGGTCGACAGAATGGCCAAGTCCGCGTGGTACACGCGGTTCAACTCCTCGGCACTGGCATGGATATGCACCAGCTTTTGCGTCGGCTGAGGCACCTGCAACAAGGTGTAGCCACTGGTGGTCATCTCACCCAAGCGGGGACCGATGGCGATGACCAAGTCACTGTCGCGAATACGCTGGGCTAATTTGGGGTTGATGCCAATCCCCACATCGCCCGCGTATTGTGGGTGGTGGTTGTCAAAGGTATCTTGAAAGCGAAAGGCATTGCCCACGGGCAGCTGCCAGTTCTCAGCGAAGCGTTGTAGGGCTTGCGCAGACTGCGGCGTCCAACCACTGCCACCCGCAATGACGAAGGGGCGCTCAGCGGTCAGCAACATGTCACGCAACTGGCGCAAAGAACCGGGGTCTGCCCAGGCTTGCACAGGCTCCACACGCGGCAACGGGCGCGTGGTCACTTCGTGCAACAACATGTCCTCCGGCAACACCACCACCACAGGGCCTGGACGACCATTCATCGCGGTGGCAAAAGCGCGTGCCACATACTCTGGAATCCGAGCAGGGTCATCAATGCGCTCCACCCGTTTGGCCATTCCCTTGGTACTGGGTCCAAAGAAACTGTTGAAATCCATCTCTTGAAACGACTCACGGTCGCGAAAGTCAGTGCCGACATCACCCACAAACAACACCATCGGCGCACTGTCTTGAAAGGCCGTATGAATGCCAATGGCGGCGTTGGTGGCCCCTGGCCCTCGGGTGACAAAACAAACCCCTGGGCGGCCCGTTAAACGCCCCTGGGCGTCAGCCATGAAGGCAGCCCCCCCCTCTTGTCGGTTGGTGATGAACCGAATGCGGTCACGGTAGGCATGAAAACCATCCAACACGGCCAAATAACTCTCACCCGGCACACCAAATGCGTGGGTCACGCCCTGTTCAATCAGACACTCGACCAACAAATGGCCTGCTATTTGTGCTGTCATCCCGCTCTCCTAGACTGAATTAATCGTGGGTGATGCGACGTCCCACACCCAACGCCACCAACACGCTGAGCAACAACACCCCCGCCGCGCCCAACAGGGTTGCGCCATACCAGCCGTGGTCCATAAAGATGCCAAAAACCAAGGGCGAAATGGCAAAGCCCACATCCAAGCCGGAATACACCATGCCGTAGACACGGCCGGTCGACCCTTTGGGCGTGGCCTTTTTGATCATCATGTCGCGCGAAGGTCCGCCCACACCAATGGCCAAGCCCGTGGCAGCCAAGATAACCATCGTCAAAGTTCCCCCCAACAACCCGCTGCCGCACAGGACCATGAACAAAGCCGCCACCGTCATACACGTGGCCACCACCTTGTCGCTTTGCAGTGGCCATCGCGCCGCGACAAAGCCCCCCAAAAACATCCCCGCGGCAGCACACAGCATGTAAGCCGTCAAGGTGAGCGTCGCCGCCTCAAATGAGACTTGGTGCATGGCTTGAAGAATAGACACCGCAAAGCTTTGCACCACCGCCAACGTCATCGTGGAGAGCAAAAAGAAACTGAAGCACCACCACACCACGGGCATCTTTAAAAATGCCAAGGAGTGGACGTCATCGACCGCTTGCTTGTGGCGCCCAGAATCAGCCAGCAAAAGCTGGCGCTTCCAAATCAGCAACGCAAGAATGGCGACAAACAGCAAGGCGGCGCACACATAGGCCATGCGCCAATCAAACGCTGCGCTCAAGCCCACCATGAACACAGGTGCTAAGGCCCAGCCTAGGTTGCCCGTGAGCCCGTGGGCGCTAAAGGCGTAACCCAAACGAGGGGCAGACACCTTTTGATTCAGGATGGTGAAGTCGGCGGGATGAAACGAACAATTGCCCAGCCCCAGCAAGGCGGCACCCCACATCAAGCCCGAATAACTGCTGGCCACCGAGACAGCCATACAACCTGCCGCCATCAAGAGTAAGGCGGTGAACAAGACCGGGCGAGCGCCTAAATGGTCGACCAAAAAACCCGCCGACGCTTGACCAATCCCCGAGATAGCAAAGAAAACGGTCATCAAGAAACCCAGCTCGGCATAGCTCAACCCAAAGGTGCTGATGAACACCGGAAACATGAGCGGCAACAGCAGGTGAGAAAAGTGCGAGCTGGCGTGCGCAACGCCCACCAGACCAATCACGGCAGCGTCATCGCGCCACGGGTTAGAGACTGGGTTGAGAGTGGTCATAAAAAAAGCGCAACAGAAGGAAGACGATCATCCTAACTGGTGCGCTTTTGGGGCGCCATCGCGTTGGGGACAAGCCCCTCAGAGGCTTACCTCAAGTCGTCGTTTTGGTGAAGGCAAATTCACCCGGCGCGCGCACAGGATCCACGCTGACCGCAATTGTGTCCTTGGGTAAGAATTTGCCCTCCAACAACAACTTGGACAGGGGGTTTTCGATGCGCTGCTGAATGGCACGCTTCAGGGGACGCGCACCAAATACAGGGTCAAAGCCCACCTTCGCCAATTCAGCCAAGGCGGCGGGCGAGACCTCCAGCGTCAAATCCATCTTGGTCAAGCGGGCCGCCAAAATTTTGAGCTGAATGCCCGCAATGCTGGCGATGTGCGCAGCATCCAAAGCGTGGAAGACCACCGTCTCGTCAATGCGGTTCAAGAACTCGGGGCGGAAGTGCGACTTGAGCTCATCCCACACCGCGTCTTTGATGTCTTGCGCGTCTCGGCCCACCATGCTTTGGATGATGGGTGAGCCAATATTGGACGTCATCACGATGACGGTATTTTTAAAGTCCACCGTGCGGCCTTGACCATCGGTCAAGCGGCCATCGTCAAGCACTTGCAGCAAGATGTTGAACACATCGGGATGCGCCTTCTCCACTTCATCCAGCAGCAACACGCTGTAGGGGTTGCGCCGCACAGCTTCGGTCAAGTAGCCGCCCTCGTCGTAGCCCACATAGCCGGGCGGTGCGCCGACCAAACGGCTGACCGAGTGCTTCTCCATGAACTCGCTCATGTCGATGCGAATCATGTGGTCTTCGCTGTCAAACAAGAAGCCTGCCAAGGCTTTGCATAACTCGGTCTTACCCACGCCCGTGGGTCCGAGGAACAAGAACGAACCGGTGGGGCGATTGGGATCCCCCAAGCCTGCGCGCGAGCGACGAATGGCATTGGCGACGGCGGTAATGGCCTCTTCTTGGCCGACCACGCGGTCGTGCAGCTTAGTTTCCATTTGCAAGAGCTTGTCACGCTCGCCTTGCATCAACTTGGACACAGGAATGCCCGTGGCACGCGCCACCACTTCGGCAATCTCTTCTGCGCCCACTTGTGTGCGCAACAAACGGTGGCCGCCTGCGGCCGCAGTTTTGCTGCTTTCACGGGCATTGGCCTCTTTCATGCGCTTTTCCAGCTCAGGCAATTTGCCATATTGCAGCTCAGCGACTTGGTTGAAATCGCCTTTGCGCGTGAGCTCTTCGATTTGGTGACGCATGCGGTCAATTTCTTCTTTGAGTTGCG
>CANGML010000059.1 GCA_947454585.1 Comamonadaceae bacterium | reverse complement strand
TGCGCAGGACCGTGCCGATGTGCTGGCTGCCGAAGTGGCGGGCAAGGCGTTGGAGACACGCATTCGTACAGAAGCCCAGAGCATTGCAGACAGCTACCTCGCGCCCCCGCACACCACCGATTTTGCGATTTTGTTTTTGCCCACTGAGGGCTTGTATGCCGAAGTGTTGCGCCGCCCCGGTTTGATGGACACCTTGCAGCGCGACTACCGTGTCACGCTGGCGGGACCCACCACCTTGCTGGCCATGCTCAACAGCTTGCACATGGGCTTTCGTACCCTCGCCTTAGAGCAGCAAGCCTCTGAGGTGTGGAAGGTGTTGGGTGCTGTCAAAACCGAATTTGATCGCTATGGTGATTGGGTGGAGAAGGTGCGTGAACAAGTGCAAAAAGCCGCCGACACCTTGGACCGCGCAGACACACGCAGTCGACAGATGCGCCGCGCCCTTAAAAACGTCGAGGCCTTGCCTGAAGGCGAGGCGCAAGCGTTGTTGCCTAAATTTGACGACGCCTTGGATGACACGGACGCCCAAGTTTGAAACGTGAACTGACCAAAATCATCATTGGGCAAGTCTTCTTGCACGCTTGCATGGCGGGCACACGCATGGCTGCGCCCTTGATGGCATTGCGCAGTGGGCAGAGTGAAGCAGCTGTCGGTGTTTTGTTGGCGATGTTTGCCTTGACCCAAGTCTTTTTAGCCTTGCCAGCTGGCCGCTATGCCGATTTGCATGGGCTGAAACGACCGGTGATGTGGAGTGTGCTGATGGGCACGGCGGGTGCCGGCGCTGCGGCGATCTGGCCCATTTTCCCCGTGTTGTGTTTCAGTGGGTTGATGACCGGTGGGGCGACAGGCATTGCCATCATTGCCCTGCAGCGTCATGTGGGGCGGGCGGCGCAAGGTCTGACGCAAATGAAAGAGGCCTTCAGTTGGCTCTCGATTGCCCCTGCATTCTCCAATTTCATTGGCCCCTTCACGGCAGGGTTGTTGATCGACCACGCGGGTTTTCAGTGGGCGTTTGCAGCCATGGCGGCTTTGCCATTGACCGCGTGGTTGTGGATTCGCCAAGCGCGTGAACTGCCCAAGGTGGTTCAGCCTAAGGGGCATGAAAAAAATAGGGCTTGGGATTTGCTGAACGACGTGATGTTTCGACGTTTGTTGTTGGTCAACTGGTTCTTTTCTGCCTGCTGGGATGTACACACCTTCGTGGTGCCCATCTTGGGCCACGAGCGCGATTTGAGTGCGTCCGCCATCGGCGCCATCATGGGTGGGTTTGCCATAGCGGCTGCCTTTATTCGCTTCATGATGCCCTTTGTGGCGGCACGCTTGCTCGAGTGGCAAGTCATCACAGGCGCGATGTTGATTACCTCGTTGATGCTCGGTATTTATCCGTTCATGACTACCGCGTGGATGATGGGGGCATGCTCAGTGTTATTGGGCTTGTCATTGGGCGGCGTGCAGCCCATGGTCATGAGCACCTTGCATCAGATCACGCCAGAGCACCGCCACGGAGCGGCCTTGGGGCTGCGATTGATGAGCATCAATGCCTCCAGCGTCCTGATGCCGATGGTGTTCGGCGCGGCGGGCACCGTGATTGGTATCAGCGGCGTGTTTTGGTGTGTCTCTGCCTTGGTGGGCGTGGGCTCACGCAGCGCTTACCACCTCAGAGTTCATAAAAAGCACGAATGACCTGCCAAGCGTGGTCCACGCTGTCGACGTAGGTGAACAAGTCCAAATCTTCTTGCGCGATCACGCCTTCTTCCACCAAGACATGTGGATTGAACAAGCGCTTCCAGTAAGCACTGCCAAATAAAACAATCGGCACTGGCTTGGCTTTTTTGCATTGCACCAAGGTCAGAGTTTCAAACAACTCGTCGAGCGTGCCAAAACCACCAGGGAAGGCCACCAGGGCTTTGGCGCGCATCATGAAGTGCATTTTGCGCAGCGCAAAGTAATGGAACTTGAAGCTCAAGTCAGGTGTGATGTAGGGGTTGGGCGATTGCTCATGGGGCAAGGCGATGTTCAAGCCGACACTGATACCGCCCGCTTCTTGGGCTCCACGATTGGCAGCTTCCATGATGCCGGGACCACCGCCGGTGCAGATGAATAACTTGTGCTCAGGGGCCTGTGTCGCGCTGAATTGCGTGATGGTGCGTGCCAAGGCCCTGGATTGTTCATAGAAGCCGGCATTGCGAAGCAGTGTTTCTGCTTTGGCGATGGCTTGGGCATCGCCAGACTCGCGGGCGCGCATCAGTTCTCGGTGTGACTCCGCCTCGCTGCGAAAGCGTGCACTGCCAAACACCACCACGGTGTGTTCGATGCCATGTTCTTTTTGCGCCAGATCGGGTTTCAGCATCTCGAGTTGCATGCGCAAGCCGCGTGTTTCGCGACGCAGCAAAAACTCGGGGTCCGCAAAAGCCAAGCGGTTGGACTCGGGCTTCAGCGAATCGCCACTGTCGTAATGCGATTTCAGAGTTTCCCAAGCGTCAGCAAGGCGGCGGTCGTGAGGGTCAAGCATTCCATCCATGGCGCAATCCTACCGATTAATCGGTGCTTTCTTGTCGCGGTGGTAAGTATTCAAAGGCGAGGTAACGGAACGGCTTGTCGATCAAGAAGCGAAAGCCTTCGCTGCGCACCGTGATATCTATAGGTTCTGTTTTTTGCTGATGCGAGGCCAGCCAAACTTTCATGCGTGCAGGACAGTCTGAACCGTTGGGCGCACTGACGGGGCCCATAGGGCAGAGCAGCAGGCCGGCTTGCGTTTGCCAATGCGGCAGCGGGTGAACCGTCGCAGGAAACTGGTCCGGTACTTCGGGCACCACGCGCAAGCGGTTGTCGCCGTAGAAAGCCAACAGGGCACTCTCCGCCCATTGCCCACCTACCCAGGCCAAAGGCACATCGGGGTGGCGTGTTTGCCACTGTTGCAGCAGCGCAGCGGCGGCCTCTCGCCGGGGCAGGTAGTGGTTGTCAGTGCCATCGCGGGCTTGTTGCCAGGCATACCAGGGGCTGACCAAGAGGACAAGCAGCCACCAGCCGCACAAACACTTCAACAGCCGTAGCGAGATCGTCTGGCCGTGTTCGGATTCATGGCTGAGGTTGCGCAACCACAGCAGCGAAAAGCCGTAGCCAATCGGAATCGCCCAAGGCAAAGACAGCTCGACAAAACCGCTGATGCCAAACGCCAAGGTGATGGCCCAAGGCAGCATGGCAAACCAGAACAAGGTGTCATCCCAACCCTTGGGCCGCCATGATCGCCCTAGGCGTTGCGGCCAGCCCCGCAAGGTTTCAGCCATCGAGGTGTTGGGGGCGTGCCACATCAGGGTGACCAGCAACCAGGGAATCAACCAATACGCGACAGGGGCCAAAGCAAACTTGAACAAGAGCCGCCAATCGGTGCCGTCAGCACTGCCTTGTTCGCCGACATAGTGCAGGGTCACCCAGTCATGTGTTCGCAGCCAGTTCAGATGGGGCAGCAGCGCCAGGGCAAAAATCAGCAGGGTGAGCCAGGGTCTGGCGGTCATGAACCATGCACGTCCTTGTGGCGTCATCAACGCCGACAAAAAGAGGCCCAGCAAAAACACGCCGCTGTAGTATTTGCCAAGCATGGCTAAGGCGCTCAACACCCCCAAAGCCACTGACCACAGCCATGCTTTGCGCCCCGTGGTTTGTATGCTTTGGATCCAGGCCAACCCCACCCATGGCCAGAGGCTGAGCAAAATGGCGTTTGCATTGAACTTCACAGCCAGGGTGCTGTAGGGGAAGGCCATGCTTAACAGCACAACGGCCGGCAACGCCACATCAGTTCGTCCAATTGCAATAGCCAAGCGGTAAACACCCAGCAAGCCAATCGCAACATTCAGGTAAGAGAGCAGGTGGTAGGCCGAATCACGCGTGGGGAAAACAGTAAACCAAAGACCTGTGACCCAGGCAAACAAAGGCGGATGCTTGGCACTGCCCCAAGCCCAGTCTTGGCCCCAAGCATAGTTTTCTAGCATGTCCGCATAACTGTCTAGGTTGGTGTCCGCCATCCCATGCGCCACCACCCAGACCGCCACATGCAGCCCCAGAACCCACCAAATGCATTTGTTTTTCAAAGCAGGGTTTGTTCAGGGGATCTCGAGGTGTTGAGGCTTAGACGCGTTTGCGGTATTCGCCCGTGCGGGTGTCGATTTCGACTTTATCGCCTTGGGCCACAAACAAGGGCACAGCGACTTCGAAGCCAGTTGCAATTTTGGCGGGCTTCAACACTTTGCCTGAGGTGTCGCCTTTGACGGCGGGCTCTGTCCACGTGATTTCGCGAGTCACGTTGGTAGGCAATTCCACCGAGATGGCTTTCTCGTCGTAGAACACGACTTCGAGTTCCATGCCGTCTTCGAGGTAGTTCAGCGCGTCGCCCATGTTGCTGGCTTCGACTTCGTACTGGTTGAAGTCGGCGTCCATACACACATACATGGGATCAGCAAAGTAAGAGTAGGTGCACTCTTTCTTGTCCAAGATGACTTGGTCCATCTTGTCGTCGGCCTTGAACACGACTTCGGTGCCGAAGTTGGCGATCAAGCTTTTGAGTTTCATGCGAACGGTGGAAGAGCCACGGCCGCCACGTTGGTATTCGGTGCGCAGGACAACCATCGGGTCCTTGCCGTGCATGATGACGTTACCAACGCGGATTTCTTGAGCGGTTTTCATAGTTTGTGTGTTTTCTAAGAGGAATGTGGCCCTTGCAGCTCAAGCTGCGACGGGGTTCGCAATGCCGCTTATTTTAGCGTTTTTGAGCCACGAAACTGAGGAGTTGACTGGTCAGGTCCGTTTGACTTTGCAACCACTGTCGGGTTTGCTGGCTCCAATGGCCCCAATCTTCAAGGTTAGCGCTGGATAACGACGTAAGACCGTCAGTGGTGAGGCCGTTCCAAACCGCATGAAATTCTCTCAAACTGGCGGGCATCTCAAGCGCTGCTTCAAAGGCCTGTAGCTTGGTGTGGTGTGCCAAATCGTCTTGCGGGTAGATGTGCCACGCAAAAGGCTGACCTGCCCACAGGGCCCGCACCAGCGAGTCTTCCCCGCGCACCAGGTTCAGGTCGCTGGTCCACAGCAGGTGGTCAAACTCGGTTTGGTTGACGTAGGGCAGTGGGCTGATGTGCAGCTGACCTTCGCCCTCGCTGGCCATGCCCAGTGCTTGTGTGGCAGCTCTCACCGCTGCATCAGGGCGCCCTGGGGCGACTAGCAAGCGTGTGGGTTCATCGGCTTGACTGAGTTGCGTGAGCAAGCCGGGTAACGCTGGCGGCTCATAGCAAAACAGGCTGATGAGGCGTTCGTTTGGGGCGATGGGTTTGTTGAGCGGGAGTCCTTGTAGCCAAGTTTGGCGATCAAATGCGGCTTGGCGTGCGGCCAAGTTGGGTTCGCGCAGCAAGCCGCCCGTGTCGGGTGTCAAGCCCGGAAAGAAAAACCATTTGGTCGCACCACGTGCCGGCCCGCTCATCACGGGGGAGGCCAAGCCATGCGAGCGAGCCACGTAGGCCTCGGCACTCAGGTATTCGAGGTTGATCCATATCCGGCGTGTGCCTAGGAGCATCAATGCCTGAAATGGTTCGGGTATTTCGCAGCCAAAGGCTTCCACCACCACATCGCCCACCATAAATGAGGGGTCATGGGCCTGGGCGTGTAGGGTTGCGTCGTCAGGCCATGCGCGCACAGCCACGCCCGCGCAGCCTTGCGGAGCCATCCAGGCGAGGGCGCTGGCATCGTCGACCCACAGGCGCACGGTATGGCCGCGCTGCGCCAGATCGGCACTGAGCCGCCAGCACACGCCGAGGTCACCGTGGTTATCAATCACGTGACAAAAAATATCCCAAATCATTTTCACGATTCAGATTGTCCACAATACGGGGATGGAAGAAAAAAACGTCCCGCGTCATCCGCCCGAGCTGCTAGAGCTGGTGGCCAGCTTGCCCGCGCTGCCCGGTGTCTACCGCTACTTTGATGCGCAGGACCAGGTGCTGTATGTGGGCAAAGCTATCCACTTGAAGAAGCGGGTCTCAAGCTACTTCCAAAAAGACCACGGCGGCACACGGATAGGCCACATGGTGAGCAAGATCGTGCGCATGGAAACCACGGTGGTGCGCTCCGAGGCGGAGGCGCTGCTGCTGGAGAACAACCTCATCAAAACGCTCAAGCCCAAATACAACATCTTGTTTCGCGACGACAAGAGTTACCCGTATTTGAAGATGACGCGTAGCGTGCCGATGAAGCGTGAAGAAGCGCCAAAGTCGGGCACAAACCCCAGCCCGCAGTATGTGCCTCGTGTGGTGTATTACCGAGGCGCAGTGGACAAGCGCCACGACTACTTTGGCCCCTATCCCAGTGTGTGGGCGGTGCGCGAAGCCATTCAGCTGCTGCAAAAAGTATTCCGCTTGCGCACCTGTGAAGACACGGTGTTCAACAACCGCACGCGTCCGTGTTTGCTGTATCAAATCAAGCGTTGCTCGGGGCCGTGCGTTGGCCTGATTTCCGTGCCCGATTACCAGCGCGATGTGGACAGTGCTGGACGCTTGTTGCGTGGGGAGACGCAAGAGGTGATGGCGAGCATCGAAGCGCGCATGATGGCGCATGCCGAAAAGTTAGAGTTTGAGCAAGCCGCTGAGCTGCGCAACCAAATGGGCGCGCTCTCCAAAGTGCTGCACCAGCAAGCGGTGGACACCGTGGGTGACCAAGACGTGGACATCCTCGCCGTCAAAGTGCAAGGCGGCAAAGCCTGCGTCAACTTGGCCATGGTGCGCGGTGGCCGCCATTTGGGTGACCGACCTTACTTTCCCGTACATGTGGACGATGCCGAGCCCGTTGAAGTGCTCGAAGCGTTTTTGAGCCAACACTATTTGGACGTGCCCGTGCCGCCCGCGCTCATCACCAGCCATGCGGTGGACAAAGCGCTCCTGCAAGCGTTGATCGAGCAAACAGGCGTGAAGATCACGGCGGTGCACAACCCACGCGAGCAGCGCCGCGTGTGGCTAGAAATGGCGCAACAAAACGCCGACATCCAACTGGCCCGTTTGCTGGCCGAAGAAGGTTCACAACAAGCACGCACCCGTGCGCTAGTGGACGCGCTGGATTTAGCGCCCGAAGATTTAGAACAGTTCCGTGTGGAATGCTTTGACATCTCGCACCACTCGGGCGAATCCACCCAGGCGTCGTGCGTGGTGTTTCATCATCACAAAATGCAGAGCGCTGAATACCGCCGCTACAACATCGACGGCATCACGGGTGGCGACGACTACGCCGCCATGCGCCAAGTGCTGGTACGCCGCTACAGCAAGCTGGCGGAAGCCGTGCGTGCGGGTGAGGGCAAGCTGCCCGACCTGGTGTTGATTGACGGCGGCAAAGGCCAAGTCTCGATGGCGCGTGAGGTGTTTGAGTCCCTTGGGCTTGACCTGTCTCGCATCGTGGGTGTGGAAAAAGGCGAGGGCCGCAAAGTGGGCTTGGAAGAGCTGGTGTTTGCCGATGGCCGCGAGAAGGTCTACCTTGGACGTGACTCAGCCGCCTTGATGCTGGTCGCGCAAATTCGCGACGAGGCGCACCGCTTTGCCATCACCGGCATGCGCGCCGCGCGCGCCAAAGTGCGCGTGGGCGGCAGCAAGCTCGAAGAGATTCCAGGTGTGGGGCCGAAGAAGCGCGCCAAGCTGCTGCAACGCTTTGGTGGGGCACGCGGCGTGGGAGATGCCAGCGTGGCAGACCTGTGCACCGTGGAAGGTATCTCGGAAGAGTTGGCGCAAACGATTTACAACGCCTTGCGTTAAATCACTGACACCTGTACCACTTCCAGCAAACGGTCTAAGCCACCGTCATTGATCGCCACCATGGCTTGCTCGCGCACTTTGGGTTTGGCGTGGTAGGCCACCGATAAGCCCGCTTCGCCCATCATCAACAAATCGTTGGCGCCATCGCCCATGGCAATCGCCTGTTTCGGGTTGATGCCCATTTGTTCGCAGATGTGCAGCAGCATCTTGCGCTTTTCTGCGCCATCACAAATATCGCCCCAGTCTTGCGTGACCACATCGCCTGTCAGGTGGCCCTTGTCGATGGCCAGCACGTTGCTGCGGGCGAAGTCGATGTTCAGCATCTCGCACACGCGGTCGGCAAAAAAGGTGAAGCCACCGCTGACCAACAGCACTTTCATACCGTGGGCTTGGCAGGTGTCGACCAGTATTTTCGCGCCGGGGTTCAAACGCAGGCGTTGAGCAAATACCTCGTGCAAGGCTGCTTCGGGCACACCCTTGAGCAGCGCCACGCGGCGACGCAAGCTGTCTTTGAAATCGGTGATCTCGCCGCGCATCGCCGCCTCGGTGATGGCGGCTACCTCGGCCTTGCGGCCTGCGGCATCGGCGATCTCGTCAATGCACTCGATGTTGATGAGCGTCGAGTCCATGTCAAACGCGATGAGTTTGAAGTCTTGGAGTTTCAGGGGGGCGGTGA
>CANGML010000058.1 GCA_947454585.1 Comamonadaceae bacterium | reverse complement strand
TTCATGGCCTTGGCGGCCTTGCAAACGGGCAAGCGATCAGAGAAAGTCATTATTTCTGACCCCGGATTTTTCATGTTCGGTAACCACCGATTCCGTGACGACAAAGAGGGTGGCCACGGGACGGTGGACATGTACAAGTCGATTGTGGAGTCCTGCGACACCTACTACTACACGCTGGCGCGTGACATGGGTGTGGACTTGATGCACGACCAAATGAAGCCCCTGGGTTTTGGTCAGATCACGGGTATCGATATTTTGGGTGAGTCGCGTGGCGTGTTGCCCTCTACCGAGTGGAAGCGCAACACCTACAAAAAGCCAGAACAGCAGCGTTGGTATTCGGGCGAGACCATTTCTTTGGGGATTGGCCAGGGCTACAACAGCTTCACGATGCTGCAAATCGCGCACGCCATGGGCACGGTGGCCAATAACGGCCTGAAGATGAAACCACACTTGGTGCGAGAGGTCGTGGATGTCGAAACCAAAGCCTCCACCTTGGTGGCCAAAGAGCCCATTGGTCAGTTGCCACTCAGTCCCGAAAACTTAGAGATCATAAAAAAAGCCATGGTCGGGGTCAACATTGAGGGCACCTCCGCCACCAGCTTTATTGGCGCTCCGTATGTGAGTGCGGGTAAAACCGGCACAGCGCAGGTTTTCACCGTCAAGCAAAACGAAAAATACAACGCCTCGACGATTGATGAACGCATGCGTGATCACGCCTTGTTTGTGGCTTTTGCGCCCGCGGATGATCCCAAGGTGGCGTTGGCGATGGTGGTGGAAAACGCCGGTTTTGGCGCGCAGAATGCAGCCCCCATTGCACGTCGTGTGTTTGATTTCGTCATCTTGGGGCAATACCCCTCCATTGAAGACATCGACGCCGTTCAAAAAGGTCAAGCCACACGGCCCATTGGCAAGCCCCGCGCTGTGGCCAGCGTGCCCTGGCCGCCCAAGGCTGCAGAGCTCAGCGTTGAGGAGCCCATGGCGGCCGCCTCTGCCGTGGCCAAGTCTGCGGTTGCTTCAACACCTCAAAAAACCGCCGCGAGTGCCGCGCGATAAATTTGCGTAGCGACCGCGTTCACAACGCATGAACGATGCATTAACGCAAAAACGCGTCGTAGCTGGTTTTGCAAATCAGCGCACTCACCACCAAGATGAACATGATGCGGACGAACCCTGCGCCATGTGTCAGGGCCATGCGCGTGCCGAGCAAACTGCCCGCTACATTGGCCATCGCCAGGGGCAGGGCCAAGTGCCACCAGACATGGCCTTTGAGCGTGAACAGCACCAAGGCAGCGGTGTTGCTCGAGAGGTTCAGCAACTTGGCGGCGACCGACGCGTTGAGGAAGTCATAGCCTAGCCAGCGCACCAGTAAAAACACAAAGAAGCTGCCCGTGCCCGGCCCAAAAAAGCCGTCGTAGAAGCCAATCGTCAAGCCTATTGTGCAAACGGCGAACAGCTCGAAACGCCCTGACAAGCGCGGGGCGTGATGGCGCCCCATGTCTTTGCGCATGAGGGTGTAA
This sequence comes from Comamonadaceae bacterium, assembly GCA_947454585.1. Classification (GTDB taxonomy): domain Bacteria; phylum Pseudomonadota; class Gammaproteobacteria; order Burkholderiales; family Burkholderiaceae_C; genus Limnohabitans. Next base: position 7,028 of record CANGML010000058.1, on the reverse strand, counting down.
ATCAACACAGCCAGCAGCACGACCGGCAACAGTCGGCGCAAAAAATCAGCGGAGATCAGGGTGACCAACCAGGCCCCGGCGAATGAGCCGAGCATGGCCAGTGCCGCTGCAGGCAGCATGAGCGGCCAGTTCATGGACACGCGACGGCTGTATTGCCAAGTGGCAAATGCGGTGCCCCAGACAGACGCACTCTTGTTGGTACCAAACAAGGTGGCCGGTGCCGCGCCCGGGTGGGCCGCAAACAGTGCCGGTAAAAAAATCAAACCACCGCCGCCCACGATTGCGTCCACAAAGCCGGCGAAGGCGGAGGCGCAAGTGACAAAGAAAATTTCCATGCAGGGATTGTGGTGCGAAATGCGCACGCGGAAAAAGTAAAAGGCACCGGGATGACCGGTGCCTTTTCTTTTTTTATGTCTCCTCAGACCCTCCTACCAACGACGCAAGCATCGTCTGGAGTGAAGGTACTTTAAGGGTCGTGGGGACTTGTTTTGATTAGGATTTTCCCTTGGCTGCTGATCCGAGCGTCCACCTGCGTCAGGCCTGTTGCGCCTCGTGCGCCAGCCATTGCGCGGCCTTCTCCGCCAGCATCAAGGTCGGGCTGTTGGTGTTGCCGCTGGTGATGGTGGGCATCACGCTGGCATCGACCACGCGCAGGCCGCGTACCACGCCGCCACGGCCATCGCGCACACGCAGCTCGGGGTCAACGACCGCCAAGGGATCGTCGATGCGTCCCATGCGGGCCGTGCCCACGGGGTGGAAGATGGTGGTGGCAATGTCGCCGGCCAAGCGCGCCAAGTCCTCGTCGGACTGGTATTGCACGCCGGGTTTGAATTCTTCGGGTTTGTACTGAGCCAAGGCGGGCTGGGCGGCGATGCGGCGCGTCACACGCAGCGAGTCAGCCGCCACTTGGCGGTCTTCGGTGGTGCTCAAGTAGTTGGGGGCAATCTTGGGCGCATCGCTGAACTTGGGACTGGTGATGTGGACCGTGCCGCGACTGGTGGGGTTCAAATTGCACACGCTGGCCGTGAAGGCCGGGAAGCTGTGCAGGGGTTCGCCAAAAGCATCCAGACTGAGCGGTTGAACGTGGTACTCGATGTTGGGGTAGGGCTGGTCGGGGCTGCTGCGGGTGAAGGCGCCCAGCTGTGATGGCGCCATGCTCATGGGGCCGCTGCGCTTGAAGGCGTACTCCAGGCCGATCTTGGCTTTGCCCCACCAGCTGTTGGCCAGGGTGTTGAGCGTGTCCACGCCTTGCACCTTGAAGACCGAGCGAATTTGCAAATGGTCTTGCAAGTTGGCACCCACGCCGGGTAGGTCGATCACGGGGTCGATGCCGTGTTGTTTCAGGAAGTCTGCGGAGCCCAAACCCGAGAGTTGCAAAATTTGGGGCGTGCCAATCGAGCCCGCGCTCAACACCACCGAGTGTTTGGCATAGGCAGTCACATAGTCATGGCCGGTCCATACTTCGACCCCCGTGCAGCGCTGGGCGCCATCGGCCTCGGTGTGCATGACGAGCTTGGCCACTTGTGCCGATGACCAGAGTTCAAAGTTGGGGCGCGCATAGCAGGTGGGACGAAGGAAGGCTTTGGCCGTGTTCCAGCGCCAGCCGCTTTTTTGATTGACTTCAAAGTAGCCCACGCCCTCGTTGCTGCCTCGGTTGAAGTCGTCGGTGGTGGGAATCCCTGCTTGCACGGCGGCTTGTGCAAAGGCATCCAGCACGTCCCAGCGCAAACGTTGTTTCTCGACGCGCCATTCGCCCCCTGCTTGGGTGTGGCGCAAGGTGTCGCCGTACACCGTTTGGTCGGCTAACAGCAACGCACTGCGTTCGCCTTTGGTGCCATGCATGTCAGATGCACCCGCATGGTGGTCTTCATGGAGCTTGAAATAAGGCAGCGCGTTGTCCCAGCGCCAGCGCGCGTCGCCCGTGATGGTTGCCCATTGGTCATAGTCGCGCGCTTGCCCGCGCATGTAAATCATGCCGTTGATGCTCGAGCAGCCACCCAACACCTTGCCGCGTGGGTAGCGCAAACTGCGACCGTTCAGACCGGCATCGGGCGCGGTGCTGTAGAGCCAATCGGTGCGTGGGTTGCCAATGCAATACAAATAACCCACGGGTATGTGGATCCAGTGGTAATCGTCTTTGCGGCCGGCTTCGATGAGCAGCACACGTTTGCTGGCGTCGGCGCTCAGGCGGTTGGCCAGCAAGCAGCCTGCCGTGCCAGCGCCGACGATGATGTAGTCAAACTGCGAATCGCTCATGCGCGTGTCTCAAAATTTTTTAGGTGCCGCGATCCTAGCGTGATGCGGCACCTGGCTCGGCGATTACTTCGAGGTGGGCATGACAAACTCAGCACCCTTGCCGATGCTCTCAGGCCAACGCTGCATGACGCTCTTTTGCTTGGTGTAAAAGCGCACGCCCTCTTCGCCGTAGGCGTGCATGTCACCAAACAAGCTCTTCTTCCAGCCGCCAAAACCGTGCCACGCCATGGGCACAGGGATGGGCACGTTGATGCCGACCATGCCAACTTGGATGTGACGTGCAAATTCGCGCGCCACATTGCCATCGCGGGTAAAGCAGCTGACGCCATTGCCAAATTCGTGGGCATTGATGATCTCTACCGCCTTGGCAAAGTCGGGCACACGCACGCATGACAACACGGGGCCAAAGATTTCTTCTTTGTAGATCTTCATGTCGGTGGTCACGTGGTCAAACAAGGTACCGCCCAGCCAGAAGCCGTTCTTGCAGCCCTCGCCGGCTTGGGCGCCGTCAAAGTGGCGGCCATCGACAAGCAGCTTCGCACCCTCGGCCACGCCGGCATCGATGTAGCCGGTGATGCGTTGACGTGCCACGTCGGTCACGATGGGGCCCATTTCGGCGGCCAGGTTTTCGCCGTTCAGCACTTGCAAAGTTTTGGTGCGCTCGATCAATTTGGGAATGACTTTGTCCGCCACATCGCCCACCAACACGGCCACGCTGATGGCCATGCAACGCTCGCCAGCCGAGCCATAAGCCGCGCCGATCAGGGCGTCCACCACTTGGTCGATGTCCGCATCGGGCATGACCACCATGTGGTTTTTCGCGCCGCCCAAGGCTTGCACGCGCTTGCCGTGGTGCGCGCCGGTTTCGTAGATGTAGTTGGCGATCGGGGTGGAGCCCACGAAGCTGATGGCTTTCACATCGGGGTGAACCAACAAGGCGTCTACGGCTTCTTTGTCGCCTTGCACCACGTTGAACACGCCGTCAGGCAAGCCCGCTTGTTTGAGCAACTCGGCCATAAAGAGGGCTGGCGTGGGGTCAATCGGGCTGGGCTTCAAGACAAAGGTGTTGCCTGCAGCGATGGCCACAGGGAACATCCAGGCAGGCACCATCACGGGGAAGTTGAACGGCGTGATGCCTGCCACCACACCGAGGGGTTGGCGCATGGTCCAGTTGTCGATGCCGGTAGAGACTTGCTCGGTGTAGTCACCCTTGAGCAACTGAGGGATGCCGGTGGCGAACTCCACGATGTCGATGCCGCGGCTCACCTCACCTTGCGCATCGGTGAAGACCTTGCCGTGTTCGGCGGTGATCATGTGGGCGAGCTTGTCTTTGTTGGCGTTGATCAACTCCAAGAACTTGAACATCACGCGCGCACGGCGCAGGGGTGGGGTGTCGGCCCAAGCGGGAAAGGCTTTTTGTGCGGCGGCCACGGCAGCGTTGACATCGGCCACATTGGACAGGCTGACATGGCCAGTGACGGCGCCTGTGGCAGGGTTGTACACGGGCTGAGTACGGGGGCTGTTGCCATGGGTTACGGCGCCGTTGATGTAATGCGCGATGTGAGCTGGGTTCGTCATGGTGTGTCTCGTGGTGAATAAAAGTTGGGGCAGTGTAGGCAGCCTCGGGCCACAGAACAAGGGTAAAACCTTGAATTGATTGTTCAAAATAGTGAACAATAAAGCCATGAATGACCAAAAAATCAGCGAACTGTGGCACCACTTGCATTGGCTGAGTGTGTTGGCGCAGCAAGGCAGCTATACCGCGGCGGCGGCACGTTTGGGCGTGAGCAAAGCAGCCATGAGCCAGCGCATTGCCGAGCTGGAGCGTGCGGCGCGTGTGCCATTGGTGCAGCGCACCACCCGCAGCATGCGCCTGACGGAAGCAGGCCAGCGCTTGGTGGATGACACCCGCGCGTCGTTTGAGCAAATTGAACAAAGCTTTGCCCAAGTGCGCGACTTGGCGGGCGTGCCCAGTGGCTTGCTGCGCGTCACCGCCCCCGTGGCATTTGCGCGTCAGCAATTGGCGCCGCGCTTGACCGACTTTTTGCGCGCCTACCCCGATGTGCGACTGCAACTGGACATGTCAGACCGTCTCAGCAGTCTGGCCACCGAGGGCTTTGATTTGGCTATCCGTCACACCGCGCGCCCGCCCGACACCCATGTGGCGTGGACCCTGTGCAGCACACACTCGGTGCTGGTGGCCAGCAAAACCTATTTGCGGCGCGCAGGCATGCCGCGAGCGCCCGCCGATTTGCAGAGCCACAACTGTCTGCACTACTTGCGTGCGCAAGACACGCCTACGTGGACGTTGGCGCGGGTGGCAGCGAAAGCCAACCACAAGGACGATCGCATCACCGTCCCCGTGACCGGCCAGCTCGCCGCGAACAACAGCGAAGCCTTGCGCGAGGCCGCGCTCACGGGTTTGGGGATTGCGTTGTTGCCCGACTTCAGTGCGCAAACCGCCCTGCAGCAGGGCAAGTTGGTGCAGGTGCTGCCCGACTGGCGACCCGTGGGGGCTTTTGCTGAGCAGCTGTACGCGATTCGCCCCTACGCACCGCATGTGCCACGTGCAGTGACGGCGTTTGTGGACTACATGCGCCAGTCGCTCACGGACGGTTTTTCGGCTTGATCAGCGCGCGCCAGACACGTCCATCAAGCTCATGGTGGTGTAACTGGCCGCGTCGCTGAGCAGCCAGACGATGGCTTGCGCGACTTCCTCGGGTTGGCCGGCGCGCTGCATGGGCACCAAATGGGCCAAGTCACGCGCGCGGTTGGGCAGACCGCCGGAGGCATGGATCTCGGTGTCAATCAAGCCAGGGCGCACCGCGTTGACGCGGATCCCTTCGGCGGCGACTTCCTTGGCCAAGCCAATGGTGAACGCATCAATGGCCCCCTTGGCGGTGGCGTAATCCACGTATTGGCCGGACCCGCCTAGGCGAGAGGCGGCGCTCGACACGTTCACGATGCTGCCGCCCGAGCCCCCGTGGGCGGTGCTCATGCGACGCACAGCTTCACGGGCGCAGGCCAGCGAACCCAGCACGTTGATGCGCATCATGCGTTCCCAACGCACCCAGCTCTGGGCTTCGACTTTGGCCGTGACATCGACCACGCCAGCACTGTTGACGAGGCCCGAGATACGGCCCAGCTTGGCATCGACTTCGGCAAACATACGCATCACTTGCGACTCCTCGCCCACGTCCGCTTGCACGGCAATGGCGGTGCCGCCTGCCGCTTGGATTTGCTTCACCACGCCGTCTGCGGCGGCGACTTGGCTGGCGTAGTTGACAGCCACAGCCCAGCCCTGTTGTGCGGCCAAAAGGGCGGTGGCTGCGCCTATGCCTCGGCTGGCGCCGGTGATCAAAAGGATGGGCTTCATAGGTGTCTCCTGTGGGTTGGTGCAGATTTGACAAACGATACCGCGAGGGGCGGCAAACACGAGTAACCTGTCGGACATTCCAATTTCGATCAATGAAAGGCTTGCTATGACCGTTCGACTCCATGCCGCTGATGGCTTTGAATTCCCTGCTTATGTGGCACATCCCAAAGGCGCACCGAAAGGTGCCATCGTGGTGTTGCAAGAGATTTTCGGTGTCAACCCACACATCCGTGAAGTGGCGGAGGGTTATGCCGCGCAAGGCTATTTGGCGGTAGCGCCGGCGACTTTCCACCGCGCCAAGCATGGCGTTGAGCTGGGTTACACCCCTGACGACATGCAGGCGGGTATGGCGTTGAAAACAGCGATCGAGGCCTTGCCAGCGCCCGGTGTGTTGGCCGATATCCAAGCCGCGATCAACTATGCGGCCACCACCAGCGGCGGCAAAGTCGGCATCGTGGGCTATTGCTGGGGGGGCTTGCTGACTTGGCGTTCCGCTTGCATGTTGACAGGCTTGAGCGCGGCAGCGCCTTATTACGGCGGAGGTTCAACCACCGACGAAGAAATTGCCCGTCACCCGCACTGCCCCGTGTTGGCGCACTATGCCGAAGAGGACCATTGGATTCCGCTGGACACGGTCGAGAAGTTCAAACACGCGCACCCCGAAGTGGAAGTGCATTTGTACCCCGCCCACCACGGCTTCAACTGTGACCACCGCGGGGCTTACCAAGAGGCCTCAGCCAAGCTGGCATTGACGCGTACCTTGGCATTCTTTGCCAAGCATTTGGGCTAAATTCAAGCGCGTAGTTGTTTGGCGGCGTCGAGGGCAAAGTAGGTCAGCACGCCATCAGCGCCGGCGCGTTTGAAGGCGAGCAGGCTTTCCATCATCACCGCATCGTGATCCAGCCAGCCGTTTTGTGCGGCGGCTTTGAGCATGGCGTACTCGCCGCTCACTTGGTAGGCGAAGGTGGGCACTTTAAATTCGTCTTTGACGCGACGCACCACGTCGAGGTAGGGCATGCCGGGCTTGACCATCACCATGTCGGCGCCCTCGGCGATGTCGAGCGCGACTTCACGCAGGGCTTCGTCGGTGTTGCCGGGGTCCATTTGGTAGACCTTTTTGTCGCTTTTGCCGAGGTTGGCGGCTGAGCCCACGGCATCGCGGAAGGGGCCGTAGAACGCGCTGGCGTACTTGGCGCTGTAGGCCATGATGCGGGTGTGGATGTGTCCATGGGCTTCAAGTGCCTGGCGAATGGCACCGATGCGTCCGTCCATCATGTCGCTCGGTGCCACGATGTCCACGCCCGCATCGGCTTGCGTCATGGCCTGTTTGACCAGCATGGCGGTGGTTTCATCGTTCAAGAGGTAGCCCGTCTCGTCAAGCAAGCCGTCTTGGCCG
>CANGML010000057.1 GCA_947454585.1 Comamonadaceae bacterium | reverse complement strand
TGGTACGAATCGACGCGACCAGTTTGTCAAACGTCATCTCGCGGCGCAGCAAGGTGATGGCAAAGGTCAGCACGTTGCCAATGGCAGCACCTTCAGTGGCCGTGAACACGCCGCCGTAAATGCCACCGAACACCACCAAGAAGATGGCGGCAATCGGCCACACATTCAACGCACTGGTGAGCAACTCGCTGCCCGTAGCGGCTTTAGCTTGAGGCGCTTGCTCAGGGTGGATGCGAACGATCACGGCAATCGCGATCAAGTACCCCACCGCCGCGATCAAGGCGGGAATGTATGCCGCTAAGAACATCTTGGTGATGTTCTGCTCCGTCAAGATGGCGTACACCATCAAGGTGACGGAAGGCGGTAACAACACCCCCATCGTGCCGCCCGTGGCCAGCGCCGCCGTGGCCAGCCGACCGGAGTAATTGATGCGACGCATCTCTGGGTAAGCCACTTGGGCAATCGTGGCCGTGGTGGCCACGGTCGAACCCGAGATCGAGCCGAATGCCGCACAGGCCAACACACCCGCCATGGCCATGCCACCTTTGAAGCGACCCAGCAAGGCATTGGCAAAGTCAAACAGGGCTTTGGACAAACCACCGTGCACCGCAAAGGCGCCCATCAGCATGAACAAAGGGATCACCGACAGGTCATAAATCGACACGCGGCTGTAGACGGCGCCCTTGAGGTGCGACAGCAAAGGCAACCAACCGGCCAACGCCATGTAGCCCACCGCACCGGGCACAAACATTGAAATCGCAATCGGCACGCGAACGGCCATCAGCACCAACATGGCGCCAAACATGGACAAGCCAATACTCATCGTGCTCATAGGTTTTCCTTCGTCATCCAACCGAGGTGCTGCAGGGTTTGAACCAACCCAATGATCGTGCACAGCACCAAGCCTGGCACCATCAACAGATAGGGAATCCACAAGGGCAAGGCCATCAACATGGAGGTTTCTTGGTTGGCTTTGATGTCCACACCGCCTACAGCGACGCGCCAAGCGACCAAGCCCATCACCACGGTGTAGAGCAGAGTACCCAAGGCATCCAAGCGGCTTTGCGTTTTTTCAGACGTGCCCGTGGTAAAGAAATCCACAATGATGTTGGCGTGGCGAAACTGGGTGTACGGCAGGAAAGACGCCACCACCACCGCGCAGCCCAGTTGCACCAACTCCACATCCCCCAAGATGGGGTGTGAAAAGAAGGCGCGCCCAATCACGCTCACCACCGTGACGCAGGCAATCGCGACCAGCACGATGCCCCCCACCGTGGCACTGGCATCGCACAAGCGTTGCAGCACACGGTCAACGCCCTGCATGGGCGCTAGGTCTTGACTCATCAGAATCCCCTCATTATTTTTGCAAGGCGTTAGTCTATTACGACTGCAGACGCACAGACCGATTACTCGCCGAAGTTCAAGGGCAAGCCCACATAGTTTTCAGCCATGGTGCGAGATCCCGCTTCGCTGTGGATCAAGTAGTCCAACTCAGCCTCCTGAAACTTTTGTCCAATGGCACCTTGATCAGGAAAGCTGTGCATCAAGCTGGTGAACCACCATGAGAAACGCTCTGCGCGCCAAATACGGGCCAAACAACGGGCCGAGTAATGATCGATACCTGCATGGGACTTCTCCACACAGGCCTCGATCAAGGCGTCTGACAAATACTTCACATCGGTGGCGGCCAGATTCAAGCCCTTGGCACCGGTGGGAGGCACGATGTGCGCGGCGTCGCCCGCCAAGAACAAGGTGCCAAACCGCATCGGCTCAGTCACAAAACTCCGCAAGGGTGCAATGCTTTTTTCAATGCTCGGCCCTGTCACCAATTGCTCACGGGCTTCGGGGTCCAAGCGGTGACGCAACTCTGTCCAGAAAGCGTCGTCGCTCCACTGCTCAACTTTGTCCGTCAAGGGCACTTGTAAGTAATAACGACTGCGCGTTGTGCTGCGCTGCGAGCACAAGGCAAATCCCCTGGTGCTGTTGGCATAGATCAGTTCTTCATGCACGGGCGGCGTGTCCGACAACACACCCAACCAGCCAAAGGGATAGACCTTCTCAAACTCTTGGATCGACTGACGCGGCACGCTGGCACGGCACACGCCATGAAAGCCGTCACATCCGGCAATGAAGTCGCATTCAATCGTGTGGCTTTTGCCGTCTTTGCTGAAGGTGACGTTGGGGCGATCACTGTCAAAGCCGTGGATCTGCACATCGTCCGCTTCATAGATCGTGGTCAAGCCCGCTGCTGTGCGCGCATCCATCAAGTCACGCGTGACCTCGGTTTGTCCATAGACCATCACCTGTTTGCCGCCGGTGAGTTCTGCCAAGTCAATGCGGTGGCGCTCGCCCTTAAACAGCAAGTCAAAGCCCGTATGGACCAAACCTTCTTTGTGCATGCGCTGGTCGACGCCAGCCAAACCCAGCACATCCATGGTCACTTGCTCTAAGACACCCGCGCGAATGCGGCCCAGCACATAGTCTGGGCTTTGGCGTTCGACGATCACGGCATCCACGCCCGCCTTGTGCAACAACTGTCCCAACAACAAACCAGACGGCCCTGCACCAACGATGACCACTTGTGTACGCATGTCTTCATTCCCTGTTTCTTAAAGTGTGGCGAGATTAAAGCTTGATTTGACACAACGCAAAGTTCCGCCCCGAATGCTGCGCGATGAATAGAATAGATGCACGATGATCGCGCAACCGACACCCCACCCCGATGTGAACAAAGCCGACTGGATCGAAGGCATGGCTCGCGGCATGGCGGTCCTGGAGAGCTTCGATACAGAGCGGCAACGCCTCAATGCCACCCTGACCGCCCAGCGTACAGGACTGACGCGTGCTGCTGCGCGGCGCCACTTGCTCACCCTCACCCAGTTGGGTTACCTGGAGACGGATGGTCAGTATTACTGGCTGTCCGCCAAGGTGTTGGGGTTTGCAGGCAGCTACCTCTCTGGCGCCCGTTTGCCGCGCGCCGTTCAACCCAGCCTGCACCAGCTGAGTTTGGCCACGCAACTGTCTTGCTCGGTGGCGGTGTTGCAAAACGATGCCGTGATCATCGTGGCACGTGGCATTTGGCAAGGCGCCAACGGCACCACCCCAACCCAGCAGTCTGTTTTGGCCTATGGCTTGCACGTGGGCACACGGCTGCCCGCGCACGCAACGTCGACAGGCCAGGTGTTGCTGGCGAACTTGCCCACCTCGCATTTGAAAAAATGGTTGGAGGTCAATGCCTTGAGTCGCCTCACCGCCCACACAGCGACAGAGGTCAAAGACCTCAAACAAAAACTCAAACACATCGCCAAACACGATTACTGCTTGGCGACACAAGAGCATGAGCTAGGGGTCGATGCCCTGGCCGTGCCCCTGCGCGATCAGCGGGGTGTCACGGTGGCCGCATTGAATTTGGTGCGCTCAGGGGCAGGGCCTCACGCCCCTGATTTAGTCAAGCGCTGGCTGCCACTGCTGCAACACACCGCGCAAGCGCTGCGGCCTTTGATTTAGGCGTGTTTGTCTAACCCCAACAAACGCACCGCGTTGTCCTTCAAGATGCCAGGCATCACCTCGGGTTTGAAGCCTGCCACTTCAAAGTCTTTCATCCAACGCTCGGGGGTGATCAGCGGATAGTCGCTGCCAAAAAGGACGCGATCCTTCAGCAAGGTATTGGCGTACTGCACTAATTGTTTGGGAAAGTATTTCGGACTCCAGCCCGACAGGTCAATCCACACATTGGGTTTGTGCGTGGCCACACTGAGGGCTTCGTCTTGCCAGGGAAAGCTGGGGTGCGCCATCACAATTTGCATGTCCGGCCAGTCAATCGCCACATCGTCCAAGTGCATGGGGTTGCTGTAGGCCAAGCGCAGACCACCGCCACAGCGCATGCCACTGCCGATGCCGCTGTGGCCGGTGTGAAAGATGGCGGGCAGCTTGTATTCGTTGATCACGTCATAAATAGGCCAAGCCATTTTGTCGTAGGGGTGGTAGCCCTGAACGGTGGGGTGGAACTTGAAGCCTTTGATGCCGTCTTCCTTGATCAACCGCTCGGCTTCGCGCGCGCCCATCTTGCCCTTGTGCGGGTCGATGCTGGCGAAGGCAATCATCATGTCGCTGTTCTTCTTGGCGGCATCCGCAATTTCTTCATTGGGAATGCGGCGACGACCCAACTGCGATTCGCTGTCCACGGTGAACATCACCAAGCCAATTTTTCTCTCCCGGTAGTACGCCACTGTCTCATCAATGGTGGGCCGTAGGTTGGAGCCGAAGTACTTATCCGCAGCGCGGTCGTACTCCTCACCGTAGTTGTCAAACGGGTTGCGACAGCTCACCTCGGCGTGGGTGTGAATGTCAATCGCGATCAAGTTTTTGTAGTCCATGCTTCAACTCCAGTAGAGATATTTTCGGTCAGGTCTAGGGTAAGTCCTGATTATTTAGTTATTAGACATAACCATAATTGATTTCAAGATTCGACGCAACCAAGAGAAAACCCGACCATGAACTCCAACCCAGACATCCATTTCGACATGCGCGGCGACATTGCGGTGGTGACCCTCACCCGCCCTACCAAGCGCAATGCGTTAAACGATGCGTTGATTGCGTCGCTGCGTCACATCTTTGAAAACCTGCCCGACCACGCCAAAGCGGCGGTCATTGCTGGCGATGGCGAGCATTTCTGTGCGGGCTTGGATTTGAGCGATTTGAAAGAACGCGATGCGGGCCAAGGCATGCACCATTCACGTTCTTGGCACGCCGCCTTGGAGCGTGTCCAGCATGGCCCTGTCCCCGTCGTCGCGGCGCTGCATGGCGCCGTGGTGGGCGGCGGCTTGGAGTTGGCCAGCGCGTGCCATATTCGTGTGGCAGACGAGACCACCTTCTACGCCCTGCCTGAAGGCACGCGCGGGATCTTTGTGGGGGGCGGCGGTGCGGTACGCATCCCCCGTTTGATTGGGGTGGCGCGCATGACCGACATGATGATGACCGGTCGCGTCTACAACGCGGTCGACGGCGAGCGGGTGGGGTTCGCGCAATACCTGGTGCCCAACGGCACCTCCTTGGACAAAGCCATGGAACTGGCGCAACGCATTGGCAGCAACGCACCGTTGACCAACTACGCGTTGATGAACGTGTTGCCACGCATTGCCGATCAACCCGCCGACCAAGGCTTCATCACGGAGTCCATGATGTCCGCGATTGCCCAAGCGGCCCCTGAAGCCAAGCAACGTGTGCGTGATTTCTTAGAAGGCCGCGCCGCCAAAGTGCAAAAAAACTAAGCGCCTCGCCTCGACAAAAGACGGAGACCCACGATGAGCTCAGCTAAATTTCGCCCCCTCAAGTTTGGCGTCACGCGCGTGGAACTGAAGGATGGACCGCACGGCACGCGCTACCTGAAAGCCGATCAAGCCCTCCACGCTTTTCCCGACCGTTTGACGGACAAGCTCAAGCATTGGGCGCAGACAAAGCCCGAGCAAACCTTGTTTGCCCGCCGCACCCAGTTGGCCGATGGCAGCTTGGGCGATTGGCAACACATCAGCTATGCACACGCGTGGCAGCAAGCGCGCCACATTGCGCAGGGCTTGATCGATCGCCAACTGTCGGCTGAGCGTCCTGTCGTGATCTTGAGTGAGAACAGCTTGGAGCATGCGCTGCTCGCCTTGGGTTGCCTGATCGCGGGCGTGCCTTATGTCCCCACCTCGCCGCCCTATTCGCTGATCAGCCAAGACTACGACAAGCTCAAGCATGTGCTGCACACCGTGACACCCGGCTTGGTCTTTGCCTCCGATGCGCGTTACGCCAAAGCGATACAAGCCACGGTGGGCCCCGACATGGAAATCGTGCTGGTACAAGGCCATGTGGAGGGGCGTGAGGTGACGCCCTTTGCCACGCTCGCGGCCACCCCAGACACACCGGCGGTTGACGCGGCCATGGCAGCCACGGGCCCAGACACCATCGCGAAGTTTTTGTTCACCAGCGGCTCCACCAAGATGCCCAAGGCCGTGATCAATACGCAACGCCTGTGGTGCGCCAACCAACAGCAAATGGCGCAGTCCATGCCGGTGCTTGCCGAAAAGCCCCTGGTCTTGGTGGACTGGTTGCCCTGGAACCACACCTTTGGCGGCAACCACAACTTTGGCATGGTGGTGTTCCATGGTGGCACGCTCTACATCGACGACGGCAAGCCCACCCCCGCGTTGATGCACGAGACCTTGCGCAATTTGCGCGAGATCGCGCCCACGGTGTACTTCAACGTTCCCACCGGATTCGAAGCCATTGCCAACGCCATGACAACCGATGACGCCTTGCGCAAAAACCTGCTCTCACGCGTGCAGATGTTTTTCTACGCGGGCGCCGCACTGGCCCAACCCGTGTGGGACAGCCTGTACGCATCACAAGAACGTGAAATCGGCGAACGCATTGTCATGACCACGGGCCTGGGGATGACCGAGTCCGGCCCGTTTGGTATTTTTGTCACCAACCCCCACGTGCGGGCGGGCGACTTGGGCGTGCCCACCCCAGGGCTTGAGCTCAAGCTGGTCGACCACGATGACAAAACCGAGGTGCGCTACCGCGGCCCCAACATCACGCCGGGCTATTGGCGCGACCCCAAAGAAACCGCCGCTTCCTTTGATGACGAAGGTTTCTTCTGCACTGGTGATGCGGTGAAGTGGATCGATGAAACCGATGTGCATTTGGGTCTCAAATTTGATGGCCGTATTGCAGAAGACTTCAAACTCGCCACCGGCACGTTTGTCAGCGTGGGCCCGCTACGCAGCAAGATCATTGCAGCGGGTGCACCCTACATTCAAGATGTGGTCATCACGGGTTTGAACATGAAAGAGGTAGGTGCCATGGTGTTTGCCACCCCTGCAGTGCGCCAACTCAGTGGCCTAGGCGCAGACGTGCCACTGGCGGATGTGCTGGCCAGTGCGCCGGTACTCGCCCACTTCCAACACATGGTGGATGAACTGGCCCGCCATGCCACGGGCAGTGCCAGTCGTATCGCACGTTTGTGCCTCTTGTCCGACGCCCCGACGATTGACCGTGGTGAGATCACCGACAAGGGATCCATCAACCAACGTGCGGTGTTGACGCACCGTGCAGACACCGTGGCGGCGTTGCATGAGGACCGCCTGCACACCATTTTGAAACCCCGTTCCTAATTGTTGAAAGCGACACAGAGCCATGAAAATTCAAGGACACGCAGCCCTGGTCACTGGGGCAGGCTCCGGACTCGGAGAAGCCACCGCCAGAGCGTTGGCCCGCCTAGGCGCCAAAGTTGCCGTACTCGACCTGAACTTAGAGAACGCCACACGCGTGGCCCAAGAGATCGGTGGCTTAGCCATTCCATGCGACGTCACGCAACCCGACAGCATGCAGCAGGCCATCGACCAAGCGGCAGCGGCCCATGGCCCCGCCCGCCTCTTGATGCACATTGCCGGCATGGGCTCCGCCAAACGCGTGGTCGGCAAAGATGGCCAAGCGGCCCCCTTGGAAGACTTTGCCAAGGTGATTCAAGTCAACCTCATCGGTACCTACAACGCCGCGCGCTTGTTTGCCGCAGCCTGCGCCAAGCTCGATCCGCTGGAAGACGGGGAACGCGGTGTGATGGTGTTCACCGCCTCTGTGGCCGCATTCGACGGACAGGTGGGGCAACAAGCCTACAGTGCCTCTAAGAGTGGCGTGGTGGGCATGACCTTGCCCATGGCACGCGATTTGGCACAACACGGTATTCGTGTCTGCACCATCGCCCCCGGACTTTTTGCCACCCCATTGATGAAGACCTTGCCAGAGCCCGTGCAGGCGTCCTTGGCGGCCAGCATTCCGTTCCCAGCGCGCTTAGGCAAACCCCAAGAATTTGCAGAACTGGCCTGTCATATCGTGACCAACACACATCTGAATGGCGAAGTCATTCGCTTGGATGGCGCGTTACGCATGGCGCCCAGATGACCCCATCACCATCACCCTCACCCCATCTCAACTCACCACAACCCAAGTTAGGAGACAACCCATGAGCAACCGTCGTCAATTTATCCAAACCGCCCTCACGCCCGTCGCGATGGCAGCCCTCGCGCCCTTCCATGCCTTGGCCCAGAGCGGTGCACTGCCGCTGGAACAAATCAAAATCATCAACGGTTTTCCCGCCGGTGGCACCGCTGACGTGACCAGCCGCCGCATCGGCGACAAACTGGGCAATGGCACCTACAGCAAAAACGCTGGGGTGGTAGAAAACAAAACCGGCGCTGCAGGCCGCATCGCGGTGGAAGCCGTCAAATCTGCCCCCGCTGATGGCAGCACGTTGTTGCTCACGCCTTATTCGATGATGGCGATCTACCCACACATCTACGCCAAGCTCAGCTACGACCCCTTCAAAGACTTCGTCCCAGTGGCCATGGCCTCGATGCTGACGCACGGTTTGGCGGTGGGCCCGATGGTGCCCGCCTCTGTGAAAAACGTGAAAGAGTTTTTGGCGTGGGCCAAGGCCAATCCAAACGATGCCAGCTATGGCTCACCCGCCGCAGGCTCGACGCCTCATTTCTTGGGCGCTTTGT
>CANGML010000056.1 GCA_947454585.1 Comamonadaceae bacterium | reverse complement strand
GCGTTGGCCTTTGAGGGCGCGGGCGAGGGGCTCCATCTTGCGAATGCCGCAGCAGGCTTTGCGCAACTCGATGCTTTGGTACATCGCGTCTTGGCCTTGGGTGCGCACGAACTGGATGACCGATTCATGCGCAGGGCGGTACACGTGGATGGGCGCACGCGAGGTGGCCTCGGTGCGCTCCAGCAAGGCCAAAGTTTCGGTGTGGAGGGCGCCGGTGTCGAGCACGAAGACGGGAATGTCGAGTTGCAGGCTGTTGATCAGGTGGGTGATGACCACGTCTTCCGCGCCCAAGCTAGAGGCTTGGGTGACGGGCGAAAACTCGGCGGCTGCGCGTTGCAGCAAGGCTTGGGTTTCAGCCAGCTTGTGAGCGAAGTCGTCGCTGGCGCGGGCGTTCAAGCTGGTGGCTTTAGAGGCGCTGTTGGCCGACAGGAAGGAACTGCTACGCACGCGAACCTCTGATCAAGCCACGCGGGCAAATTTGGGTTCGGCGGTGACGGCATCGCCTTGGTAAAAGGCTTTGTAGTGCGTCAGCAGCTTCTCGCCATGTTCGGCATCTTGGTCGTCACGCAGCACAGCGCTGGAAAAACCACTGCGTTGCATTTGCAGCAGTTGGTCAATCAGCACATCGCCGTGGGCGCGGATGTCACCTGTGAAACCACGGCGGCGCAGCACAAAAGCTTGGCTGAAGGCGCGGCCGTCGGTGAACTTGGGGAAGTTCAAATCGATGCGCTCCAGACCTTCGAGGTCCAAGGTTTGCACGTCCACGTCGTTGGCCAAGGCGCGGGCGTTGTGGCCGTCGGTCGTGTGTTGGGTGATGATTTGCAGGCTCATGGTTCTTCTCGTCTCTGTTCAGTCTCAAGCCGCGCGTGCGGTGGTGTTGCGGGCTGAGTTGGCCGCTACTTTGAACACCTCAAAGCCCACGCGGTTCAAGGTGCGTGCAAAGGTTTCGTGGCCGTCGCGTTGGTCGCGGTAGGTGTCCAGCACCGCTTCGATCACGTCCACCACTTCAGCAGCGGCAAACGATGGGCCCACCACTTTGCCCGCTTTGGATGGACCGCTGAGGAAGGAACCATCCGAGCCACCGAGTGTGACTTGGTACCACTCTTGGCCGTCTTTATCCACACCCAAGATGCCGATGTGGCCGCTGTGGTGGTGGCCGCAAGAGTTGATGCAACCGCTGATGTGCAAGTCGATCTCGCCCAAGTCAAACAACTCGTCGAGGTCTTGGTAACGCTCGGTGATGGCTGCGGCGATGGGCAAGGAGCGGGCATTGGCCAAGGCGCAGTAGTCGCCGCCCGGGCAGGCAATCATGTCGGTCAGCAAATGCACGTTGGCGCGGGCAAAGCCTGCGGCTTTGGCGGCTTGGTACAGCTCGGCCAGTTGGTCAATGCGGACCCAAGGCAGCACCAAGTTTTGGTCGTGGTTGACGCGCACTTCACTCGCGCTGTATGTCTCGGCCAAGTCAGCAGCTATCGCCAATTGGTCGGCTGTCGCGTCGCCTGGGGCTTGGCCCAAACGCTTGAACGACAAAGTGACCACGCGCAGGCCTGGGTTTTGGTGGCTGGTCACGTTTTGTTGCAACCAGCGGGTGAACTCTTTGTCGGCCTTGGCTTGTGCCAGCAAAGCTTGCTCGGCTTTTTCTTGTGCTTCGTCAGACACCACATCAACGGGCGGCGAGACAAAGCAGGCGCTCACGCGGTCGAGCTCGACCTGCGGGATGGTGTGGTGGGCACCGCTTTCCAAGATGCGTTCAAACTCGGACTCCACTTCGTCAAAGTAGCGCTGGCCTTCGGCCTTCACCAAAATTTTGATACGCGCTTTGTAAATGTTGTCGCGACGGCCCCAGCCGTTGTACACGCGCACCACAGCTTCGAGGTAGTTGATGATTTGGTGCCAAGGCAAGAACTCGCGAATCACCGTGCCGGTGATGGGCGTGCGGCCCATGCCGCCACCCACGTAAATTTTGAAGCCCACGTCGCCTTCGTCATTGCGAATCACACGCAGGCCAATGTCGTGCCATTCGATGGCGGCTCGGTCTTCGGTGGCGCCGGTGATGGCGATTTTGAATTTGCGCGGCAGGTAGGCGAACTCAGGGTGCAGGGTGCTCCACTGGCGCAGCAGTTCGGCGTAGGGGCGGGGGTCCACCTCTTCGTCCACCGCAATGCCGGCGCGCTCGTCGCTGGTGATGTTGCGAATGCAGTTGCCGCTGGTTTGAATGCCGTGCAGGTTGACGCTGGCCAGTAGCTCCATCACCTCGGCGCTTTTGTCCAACGGAATCCAGTTGAACTGCACGTTTTGGCGGGTGGTGAAGTGGCCATAGTTGGTGGTCAGCTTGGGCGCATCAATACCGCCAATCTTGTCTTGCGTGCTTTGTGCGCGCGCGATCAACTCGGGCGATGGGGTGTCGTAATCACGTGCGATCTGGGCCAACACGCGCAGCTGGGCGCTGTTGAGTTCGCCATAGGGCACCGCCACGCGCAGCATGGGCGCGTAGCGCTGGACGTACCAACCGTTTTGCAAACGCAAAGGGCGAAACTCGTCGTCCCCCAGTTTTCCCGCCAGGTTACGGGCCAGTTGATCGCGGTACTGTGCAGCGCGAGCTCGGATGAACTCAGCATCGAAAGCGGTGTATTGATACATCTAACTACTCAAACGAAAAAAAGTGAATCAAAAAAAATAAATAGCGGCCTCAGAATTTTACGAACTCTAGTAGCTCTTTATGCCAAAACAAACGATTTGTTTGTTTTACATATATGTCAAATCGGAATAAGGCCGCTTTGTGTGGACGCGGCGTAAGCAAAGCGCAGGGGGAGGGGGGCTAAAGTGGCGTGGATAATGCGGGGTTTGATCCCTGTTTCTTTCACCTTATCCAATCAAAGAATGAGATTGCGCAATGTCTGCTGAAAAATCGAAAATTGTTTACACCTTGACTGACGAAGCGCCCCTGTTGGCTACCGCTTCTTTCTTGCCCATCATTCGCACATTTGCTGCACCCGCTGGCATTGATGTGGTGTCTAGCGATATTTCTGTGGCTGCCCGTATCTTGGGTGAGTTCTCCGACATGCTGCCCGAAGCGCAACGCATGCCCAATACCTTGGCCGCTTTGGGTCAATTGACCTTGAAGCCAGAAGCCAACATCATCAAGCTGCCCAACATCAGCGCCTCCGTGGGCCAGCTGACAGCGGCCATCAAAGAGTTGCAAGCCAAAGGCTATGCCTTGCCCGACTACCCAGATGCACCTAACACGGATGAAGAAAAAGCCATCAAGGCTCGCTATGGCAAGTGCATTGGCTCTGCTGTAAACCCTGTTTTGCGCGAAGGCAACTCGGACCGCCGCGCCCCCCGTGCAGTCAAAGAGTTCGCACGTAAAAACCCCCACAGCATGGCGGAATGGAGCCAAGCCTCCCGCTCCCACGTGTCTCACATGCACCATGGCGACTTCTACCACGGTGAAAAATCAATCACTTTGGACAAAGCCCGTGACGTGAAGATGGAGCTCATCACCAAGAGCGGTAAGGCCGTGGTGTTGAAACCCAAAGTCTCCTTGATCGACCGCGAAGTCGTCGACAGCATGTTCATGAGCAAGAAGGCGCTGGAAGAGTTTTACGCCAAGGAAATCGAAGACGCCCACAAAACCGGTGTGATGTTCTCCTTGCACGTCAAAGCCACCATGATGAAGGTGTCCCACCCCATCGTGTTTGGTCACTGCGTCAAGATCTTCTACAAAGAAGCGTTTGACAAACATGCCAAGACCTTCAAAGAACTCGGCGTGAACGTCAACAACGGCATGGCCGATTTGTACGGCAAGATCACCGCCTTGCCCCAAAGCCTGCAAGACGAAATCAAGCGCGACTTGCACGCTTGCCACGAACACCGTCCCGAGTTGGCGATGGTCGACTCTACCAAAGGCATCACCAATTTCCACTCGCCCAATGACGTGATCGTGGATGCGTCCATGCCTGCCATGATCCGCAATGGCGGCAAGATGTGGGGCGCTGATGGCCGCTTGAAGGACGTGAAGGCGGTCATGCCTGAGTCGACCTTTGCCCGTATCTACCAAGAAATCATCAACTTCTGTAAGTGGCACGGCGCATTCGACCCCAAGACCATGGGTACGGTGCCTAACGTGGGCTTGATGGCTCAGCAAGCCGAAGAATATGGGTCACACGACAAGACTTTCGAGATCACCGAAGACGGTGTGGCCAACATCACTGACCTCGAAACAGGCGAGGTGTTGCTCAGCCAAAACGTGGAAGCAGGCGATATCTGGCGCATGTGCCAGGTCAAAGACGCGGCCATTCGCGACTGGGTCAAGCTGGCCGTCACGCGTGCCCGCAACTCGGGCATGCCCGTGGTGTTCTGGTTGGACGCCTACCGTCCACACGAAGCTCAATTGATCCGCAAAGTGAAGATGTATTTGCACGAGCACGACATCAATGGTTTGGACATCCAAATCATGAGCCAGGTGCGTGCCATGCGTTACACCCTCGAACGCGTCGTGCGCGGTTTGGACACCATCAGTGCGACCGGCAATATCTTGCGCGATTACTTGACCGACTTGTTCCCCATCATGGAACTCGGCACCTCTGCCAAGATGCTCTCTGTGGTGCCTTTGATGGCGGGTGGCGGCATGTACGAAACGGGTGCGGGCGGCTCTGCCCCCAAGCACGTGCAGCAACTGGTCGAAGAAAACCACTTGCGTTGGGACTCGCTCGGTGAGTTCTTGGCTTTGGCCGTGTCCTTCGAAGACATGGGCCTGAAAAACGGCAATGCCAAAGCGGTGGTACTGGCGAAGACCTTGGACGCAGCGACCGGAAAATTGTTGGACACCAACAAAAACCCATCGCCCAAAACAGGGCAGCTCGACAACCGCGGTAGCCAGTTCTACTTGGCCATGTACTGGGCCCAAGAGTTGGCTGCACAAACCGAGGACAAAGACTTGGCTGCCAAGTTCGCGCCTTTGGCTAAAACCTTGACCGACAACGAGAAGAAGATCGTGGACGAGCTCAATGCCGTGCAAGGCAAGCCCGTGGACATCGGCGGTTACTACATGCCCGACGTCAAGAAGGTGGAAGCTGTCATGCGCCCCAGCGCCACCTTCAACGCCGCCTTAGCGAGCGTTTAAGTTTCTGCCTGGTTAAGGCGCTGCGACTTCCACCATGATTTCGTTGCGCCTGAACATGGGCAGTGTCCAAGGCGGGTCGTAGCGCGACAGCTGCGGCGTGCCCACCACCCTCAGCGACTGTTGCTTGGCCCAAGCTAAGGCTTCGTTCGTTTTTTCTTGTACCCGTGCTTGGGTGTTAAAGCCTGAGTAGCGGTACACCGCCATGTATTTGCGCGGCAGTTCGTGCAAGGTCACCGCGCTGTTCTTGGGCTGTGGGATGTTGGCCAAGGTGTACTGGCTGGGCATCACAAAGTGGATGCGCCATTGATTGGCCCCTGCCACGCTGGTGTCACCCGATTGCGGCTCAACGGTGACGGGCGCGGTCATGGCAATTTTTGAAGACTGCGGCTCTACCGTCACAGGGGCGGTCATGGCGATCTTGGCGGCTTGGTCTGAGCCCTGGGCGAGGTTGTTGCCAAAGATGAAATCAGCAATCAAGCGAAAACCTTTGCTGGACGCCGTGTCCATGTCGCCGTCCACGATGGTTTGGGCAATCAGGGTGGGCGCGTAGTGGCGCAGCTCAAAAGGAGGCTGCGAGACGATCACGTCATAGTGCGGTTCTTCAATGGCCATGGCCGACTCTAGCCACAAAATCCCAACTAGCCAAGCAAGGGGTGCGTATTTGTTCAGGCGCATGACTGCAGTTGCTCCAGGGTGACAAATTCAAGCGCTTTGACATGGGTGCATTCCAGCACCACGGGGGGTGCCACGCCAGCCTCAAAGGCTTCGTGCCATCGACGGGCGCACAAGCACCAGCGGTCGCCACTTTTCAATCCTGCAAACCGATACTCGGGTCGTGGGGTGATCAAATCGTTGCCGCGCTGAAGCGAGAAATCTAAGAACGCTTGTGTGACCTTGGCGCACACCACATGGCTGCCGTGGTCGAGCTCATCCGTGTGGCAACAGCCGTCGCGAAAGTAGCCCGTGAGCGGGTCATAAGAGCAGGGCACCAAGGCGGTACCTAACACGTTGCGGGCTTGGGTCGTCATCTTCTTATTTTAGGAACGCATTCAGACCTTTGGAGGGCAATGGCTTTCACTAGGCCCTAGCATTGCGGCTGTTTTTAAAAATACTTTGTAAAAAATGGGACCCCTGTGACAGAAATCAACATGGTGCTGATCATCGGCAGTGCGCCCGATGCCGTGCTGGCCAAGGATTGGGACTTGTCGGTGTTCACCCGTCGCGTGGTCATCAACAACGCTTGGCAAATCACGCCCGACTGGGATTACTTGGTGTACCCCGAAGACTTTCCGCCCGAGCGCTTGCCGCCCACGCCGTTGAAGCCCTCCCAGCAGTTGATTGCTGCGCCAGAATTTGTGCCCCAGCAAAACAGCTTTGGCGGCTTTGTGTATGCGGGCGGCACCATGGCCTTCACGACAGGCTATTGGGCCTTGGGCGCTTTGAAGCCCGATGTCATCGCTTTTTTAGGCTGCGACATGGTGTACGACGCGGCCTCGGACAATGGCAGCCATTTTTATGGCCACGGCACGGCAGACCCACTGCGGGTGGATGTGACCCTGCAGTCCTTAGAAGCCAAGTCCATGCGCTTGATGTCGATGGCAGATGCGCACCACTGCAGTGTGGTGAATTTGTCAGCGCTGCCCGAGTCGCGCTTGTTGTTTCCGCGGGTGACTAGACAGGATTTGGCTGACCCTGGGGTGCGCCAACACCTCTTGAAACGACAGCGCGACAGGCTGGATCAAGCAGGCGTAGCCACTGCGTTGCAAGCGGAACAAGACTTGGGCTACATGGTGTCCTCAGGCCGCTATTGGGAGCACACGGCAGAGTTTGACAAAACCAAACTCAGCGAGATCGACAACTTGTGGCTGAAAGCGATGCGTGAGCCCAATGACGCCTGATACGTCATACAACTTAGAAAGGACCTTTATGAGCGAAGACCCACGCTGCTGCGGCACCGGAACCTGCATCATCAACGCCGAGGGCGAGTGTTGGTGCGGCCAGCGCTGGGATGGCGAAAAAATGTGCTTTGCCAAACCCGATGCCACACCGGCTGCGCCTGCCAAAGACACGCCTGACGCTGACAGCGCCTGAGTCCATGCGCACCCCGGCCACCTCGACACTGGTGAACGCACTCAAAACCTTGGCCTTCGAGGCCATTGGCGAGCGGGTGCGGGCCATCACCGGTTCCAAGGCGAGGGCTTCGCTGGACGACTTTGCTACCCCACCGGGGGACCCCGGCTTGTTCGGTCCCGACTCCGTGGCCTGGCGGGTGCATGCCAACTTCACCGTCATGATGGTGGGTGGCCTGTCCTCGCTCATCGTGCAGGCCTTGCACCCGCGCGCACTGGCCGCTGTGTGGGACCATTCGGACTTTCGCCACAAGCTCAAAGAGCGCTTAGGTCGCACCGCTTTTTTTGTGGCTGCCACCACCTACGGCAGTGAAACCTTGGCGCTCAATGCCATTCGCCGCGTCAACGCAATCCACGCCAACATCCGCGGCACCGATCTCGAAGGCCTGCCTTATGTGGCCAACGAGCCAGCGCTGATTCGGTGGGTGCACTTGGTTGAAGTCACCTCGTTTCTGGCGGCCTATCAGCATTTAGCCAAGCAGCCCCTGTCGCCGCAAGACTGTGACCAATACATCGCTGAGATGGCCCGCGTGGGGCACTTGTTGGGGGCGGTTGATTTGCCCTTGACCAATGCCTCGGCGCAAGCCGAGCTGCTGGGCTATGCCGATGCGCTGCGCTTTGATGCACGCGCGCAAGAAATTTTGCGTGTGATTCAAAGCTATCCCGTGGACTTGCTGGACAAGCCTTGGATGGCGCTGATATTGACATGCGCGTTTGACCTGATGCCGCCGTGGGTGCTGGCGTTGATCGGGCGAACGCCTGCGTGTGCGCTACAACAGCAAGCCACCCGTTTGGCGGTTCAGCTCTCAGCCGAGCCAGTGCAGTGGATGCTCAACCAGCAAGGGGTGTCTGCCATTGCACGCCAGCGTGTCCAAGCAGGCGCAAGCGCAACCGCTGCTTAAGGCGTTCGCTCGTACCAGCCCTTGCTGCGGTTCACCACATGGACCACCAGCAGCATCACAGGGACTTCAATCAACACCCCCACCACCGTGGCCAGCGCGGCACCCGATTCAAAGCCAAACAAGCTGATGGCGGCGGCCACCGCCAGCTCGAAAAAGTTGGATGCGCCAATCAGCGCAGAAGGGCAAGCTACGTTGTGGGCTTCACCCAATTGGCGATTGAGCCAATAAGCCAGCGCTGAATTGAACAACACCTGAATCA
This sequence comes from Comamonadaceae bacterium, assembly GCA_947454585.1. Classification (GTDB taxonomy): domain Bacteria; phylum Pseudomonadota; class Gammaproteobacteria; order Burkholderiales; family Burkholderiaceae_C; genus Limnohabitans. The sequence continues at coordinate 191 of CANGML010000056.1, read as the reverse complement.
AGATGGGCACCGCCAATAGGGCGATGACCAAGGGTTGCTTCAAAATTGCCTCGCCTTGAAAGGCAAACAGCAACACCAAGGTGGCGAGGAGGGCGGCGATGGACCAAGGTCCGATCTTGGCCATCACGGCTTCAAATTTTTCTGTGCCTTGGGCCAGCAACGCTTTGCGCCAAGCCTGCGCCAACACCACG
>CANGML010000055.1 GCA_947454585.1 Comamonadaceae bacterium | reverse complement strand
TCGTCAGAGCCCGCTCCCTCGACCATGTAGCAAGCCAATGTCCAAGGGCTGCCAGAAAAACCAATCAATGGCACGCGTCCGTTCAAGGCGTGGCGGATGGAGGTGACCGCGTCAAACACATAACGCAGTTTGTTCATGTCGGGCACAGCCAGTTGAGCAACCGCCGCTTCATCGCGCACGCTTGTCGCAAAGCGCGGACCTTCGCCTTGTTCGAAGCTCAAGCCCAAGCCCATCGCATCTGGCACAGTCAAGATGTCGCTGAACAAAATGGCGGCATCCAAGGGATAGCGATCTAAAGGCTGCAAGGTCACTTCGGTGGCGAAGTCCACATTCGTGGCGAGGCCCATGAAACTGCCCGCCTTGGCACGCGTGGCGCAGTATTCCGGCAAATAGCGACCCGCTTGCCGCATCAACCAAACCGGGGTGTGGGCTGTGGCCTGTCGCATGCAGGCCTGAAGGAAGGTGTTGTTTTGAAGAGGAGCAGCCATATGATTTAAAGGTGAAAAAATTTGAGACCTCAGTCGATGCGTTGGGTAGGAACGGCACCTTGCGCGATCAATTGTTGGGCGACAGACACGCCCAAGGCGCTGGCTGTCACCAGCACGTCTGGGTCTTGCAAATCAATCACGGTTTGGCTGTTCGCGTGGATCAATGGGGCACCTGGATTGAGGGGGTCGCCCCACGCCGCATGGAGCGTCAAGCTGCTCTCGTGAAGGGTGGCGTGTGCTGCTAACGGCATGGAACAACTTCCCCCCATGGCGCGACTCACACCGCGCTCCGCATACACAGCGGCCGCCGTGGTGATGTCGTTTAAGCCCGCCAAGGTGTGTACCAAGTCCATGCGGTTGGCGCTGATCTCGATGCCAATTGCGCCCTGGCCTGCAGCGGGAATCATCTGTTGGCGATCAAATATGTGTCTGATACGATCTTTCAAACCGAGCCGGATCAACCCTGCCGAGGCGAGGACGATGCCCGCGTAGTGACCTGCGTCGAGCTTTTTCAAACGTGTGTCCAAATTGCCGCGTAGGGGTTCGATCTGCAAATCAGGGCGTAGCGCTTTTAACAAGACGGTTCTTCGCAGGCTAGAAGTGCCCACCACAGCGCCTTGGGGCAGGCTCTCGAGGCTGTCGAACTGCGGTGAGACCCATGCGTCCCTCGGGTCCTCGCGCGACAAGATGCAGGCGAGGTGAAAGCCCTCCGGTAAATCCATCGGGACATCTTTGAGCGAGTGCACCGCGATGTGCGCCGACCCATTGGCCAGCGCCACCTCTAACTCTTTGATGAACAAACCTTTGCCACCGATCTTGCTCAAAGGCTGGTCAAGAATTTGATCGCCCAGGGTGGTCATGCCCATCAGTGACACCGAATGGCCGTTCGCTTCTAGGCGTTGCTTCACATGGTTGGCTTGCCACAGCGCCAGACGGCTCTCGCGCGTGGCAATGGTCAGGGGTGTGGTCATGGCTTGAGCTTTTTCGCGGCGTCGATGGCAAAGTAGGTCAGGATGCCGTCCGCGCCGGCACGTTTGAAGGCGAGCAGGCTTTCCATCATCACCGCATCGTGATCCAGCCAACCGTTTTGGGCAGCCGCTTTGAGCATGGCGTATTCACCACTTACTTGGTAGGCGAAGGTCGGGACTTTGAATTCGTCTTTGACGCGGCGTACCACATCGAGGTAGGGCATGCCGGGCTTGACCATCACCATGTCGGCGCCCTCGGCGATGTCGAGCGCGACTTCACGCAGGGCTTCATCGGTGTTGCCGGGGTCCATTTGGTAGGTTTTTTTTTCGCTCTTGCCGAGGTTGGCGGCTGATCCCACCGCGTCGCGGAAGGGGCCGTAAAAGGCGCTGGCGTATTTGGCGCTGTAGGCCATGATGCGGGTGTGGATGTGTCCATGGGCTTCAAGGGCCTGGCGAATGGCGCCGATGCGTCCGTCCATCATGTCGCTCGGTGCCACGATATCGACGCCTGCACTCGCCTGCGTCAGGGCTTGTTGGGTGAGCACCTTGACCGTCTCATCGTTGAGGATGTAACCCTGCGCATCGAGCAGGCCGTCTTGTCCGTGGCTGGTGTAGGGGTCGAGTGCCACGTCGGTCATGATGCCCAGCGACGGAAAGTGTTTTTTCAGTGTCGCGACCACATGGGGAACCAAGCCCTTGGGGTTCATGGCTTCTTGACCATCTGGTGTTTTGAGGTGGCCACTGATCACAGGGAAGAGGGCCATCACGGGGATGCCCAGTTCCACGCATTCTTCTGCGACATGAAGCAACAGATCCAAGCTCACACGGTCGACACCCGGCATGGAGGCGACGGATTCACGTCTTTTTTCGCCTTCCAGCACAAACACGGGGTAGATCAAATCATTCACGCTCAAGGCGTGTTCGCGCACCAAGCGGCGCGTGAAGTCGTCACGGCGCAAACGGCGAGGGCGACTAGCAGGAAAAGGTGTCGTCATGGCGGTTGTCAATTTGAACTTACACGTTCAACTGTAACAATAATTTAATTAATTGTCATAAGTGATCTTTTTGAGACTCGCTATAAGCTGTTGGGATTGAAATCAGGTTAAGGGTCAACTCATGCTGATGAACCGCGATAGGACCGTGCGCATCTTCCTCTCGAGCACCTTTCGAGACTTTGGCGAAGAAAGGGATTTGCTGGTTCGTCAGGTTTTTCCTGCTTTGCGAGCCCGACTTAAGGACAGGTTCGTCGAACTGGTGGATGTGGACTTGCGTTGGGGCATCACCGTGGAAGAGGCAGAGCGGGGGGACGTCCTGCCCATCTGCCTTGCGGAGATTGACAGATCACGCCCTTACTTCATTGGCATGCTCGGTGAGCGCTATGGTTGGATCCCACCCCATGAGGGCTATGCCCCCGAGTTGTTAGAGCGTCAACCTTGGCTCAAGCAGCACCAAGGTGGCAAGAGCGTGACTGAGCTTGAGATCCTGCACGGCGTCCTCAAGAACAAGCGCATGAAGACCCGTGCCTTCTTTTACTTCCGTTCTCCTGCCTATGCCACCGCAAAAGGGGGCGATTATTTGCCCTCCAGCGAGGATCGAACCCGACAACTCAAACTCAAGCGCCGCATCCGTGAACGTGGCCTCTGCGTCACTTCTTACCCTGATCCTGACGCACTTGCAAAACGGATTGAGCGAGACCTCTGGCGCTTGCTTGATGCCGAGTTCCCGCTTTCAAAGGTGCCGGATGCATTTGAACGAGAGCGTCTTCGTCACGAAGCCTATGCGGCTCCGAGAAGGCGAATGTACTTGGGGGCAGATCGATACCAAGTCGCCTTGGACAAGGCGCTCCAGAGCAATGCGCCACGCATCCTTGTCGAGGGGGCCTCTGGTGCTGGAAAGAGCGCTTTGCTGGCCAACTTTTTCGATGCGTACCGCAAACGTTATCCACGCTATTTAGTTCACGCGCATTATCTTGGCGCAAGCGCCGACTCGGCTGAGCCACATGCGCTGGTTCGTCGGCTGATTGAGTTCATTCAGCGCGCCACGCGCAGCACCGAGGAGATCCCGGGGGATCCGCAGAGGCTCATGGACAGCCTGCCTCTGTGGCTGGCCATCGCGGGTGCATGGGCACGTCAGCGACGGACGCGGTTCATCTTTGTGTTGGACTCGCTCAACAGCCTGAGCGAGCAGCAGGACCTGCGTTGGTGGCCTGCGTTCCTGCCCAAGGGCGTGACGATGGTTGTGACCTGCCTGCCGGGACCGGTGCATGACGCACTCCAGCCGAAGACCGGGCCTTTGGTTGAGCAAAACCAGTCGGCGACGTGGAAGACGATCTGGGTGCATCCACTGACCAAGCCTCAGAGCGCCGTGTTGCTCACCACCTACTTGGCACATTTCAACAAGAAGTTGTCCTCGCCGATGGTCAAGCAGGTGCAAAGGCACGCGCTCGCGACCAACCCGCTGTTCATTCGTACGCTGGCAGAAGAGCTCAGGCTCTTTGGCGGGTATGAGGCCTTGCAGAAGCGGCTAGACCATTATCTGAACAGCCAAACGATGGACGATCTGTTCGAGCGCGTCTTGCAGCGGGTGGAGAAGGACTGCGGTCAGCGGCAGGTCAGCGCTTCGATGGCTGCTATTTGGGCCTCGCGCTCGGGTTTAACGGAAAAAGAAATTCTTGGCATTGCCAACCTCACTCCAGCGGCCTGGGCTGCCATACGAAATGCGCTGGATGAGTCCTTGTTGGACACGGGAGGAAAGATAGGCTTTGCGCATGACTATGTGCGGCTTGCTGTCCGAGATCGTTACCTGGCCACACCAGCAAGGCGACAAAAAGTGCATAGCCTTTTAGGTTCATGGTTCAGTCAGCAATCATCGGTGTCGAGACGAGGGGAAGAAGAGCCCTATCAGTGGTCGCAAGCGAAAAAATGGCGCAAGCTCAAGCAATTCTTGACGGATGAGGCCATGATCAGTCATCTGCTGGCGCTCAATGATGGCTATGACTTGATCAGTCATTGGTTGGCCATTCCCAACTTTCATTTTTCTTCGCTCGAGCGGGTTTACCGTCAAGCTTGGCGTACGTGGGATTCCTTGAGCGATTGGGGTGAAATCAGCCAATTGGCATTTCGTCTGAGCCACTTTTTGTCATCCAAGGGCTTGAATGGCAAGTTCGTACTTCAGCTCGCGCAGCTGGCACTTGATCTCGATCGAAATGCGTCAAGAGACCGTCCACTGTATGGCCCCGCACTCTCTCTTGTCGGGCAAGTATGTTTGGCTCGGGGGGATCTCCGTCAGGCCCGCAGGCACTTTGGTTTGGCTTTTGAAATGGGCCAAGCGTCAAATTGCGGCGCCGATGAATTGGCCGTGAGAAAGTACAACATGGCGAGAGTGCTGCTCGCAGAAGATGAGATAAAAAAAGGATGCGCGCTGCAAGAAGAAGCCTTGCAAAACGCGCGAGAGGCCTGGGGGGCGCATTCACCCGCGCTCTTGTCCTATCTGCATGGCTTGGCCAAGGTCTACGATGAATTAGGGCGTGTCAGCGATGCCTTGAGCTTGGTAAAACAGGCTTACGTTTTGGAACAACGGCTGTATGGCGTAAACGATGTGAGAACTGCCACAAGCCTCAACAACCTTGGATGGCTAGAAATTAAAAACGGGACTTTCGATCGCGCGGTATCTTTATTGAGACGAAGTATTGACTTGCGAATTCTGGCCTATGGACCTGATCACATAGAGCTTGTGACGCCGACAGCGAATCTTGCAAAGGCATTGAGCAATGCCGGCAGATATGAGGAGGCAATACCGGTCGCTGAAGAATCAATTCGACAGGCGTCGGTACATCACGGAATAGCCAGCAATGAACGCGCCGGAAGTCTCGGAATACTGGCAACTGTGCTTCAAAAATCTGGAAAGCTTGTCCAAGCTGAGCAAGAATTTCGACATGCCGTCGCCGCTGCTGAGAAGCGTGCTGACCAACTGGGCCGAACAGGTTCTGTCGCTTTGGCTGTTGCTTTGAGTAACCTGGGTTTGTTTCTATTTGAAATGGGTCGAGCAAAAGAGGCTCAACACCCCCTGCGAAAGGCGCTTGCTTTGCAGGAGGAACTGAGTGGCAAACATTCCCATAACTGGGCGATACCTGCCTTCAATCTAGCTTTGGTTTTGAAGTCTTTTGAGGACACCAAGGAAGAGGGGGAGAGTCTCTATGCCTTGGCTCGAGCATCGCTGCTTTAACGGGTAAGTTAACGCTGAGCGTTCACCATGAATTCAGACAGCACAAGCGCTAATGTTTCCTCGTGCGGTTCCCAGTCCGAGAAGGGAAGCAAGGCAATATCTTGGTCCTCAATGGGAAGTCGATACAAAACGCTGTTCGGAATCAAGTGCGCAGCAGCAATACCATTCGCTGAAGCGTGCGTGTTGTCATTACCTGGAATGACGATGGTGGGCACGCGAATAGCACGCATCACATCATCTTCCATGCCAAGCACTGGTTTGCGTGGACCCTTCAAGAAAATAGCCAACCAGTGCTCCATGACACGGATGTATTCTTGGGGATCCATGGCCATCAGCCGGTCCAAATTAGAAGGGTTAGCTTGTATGCGCTCACGGTATTGTTCGGTTTCACACACCGCTTTCATACCGCCCTCCTTGGCGGCACGGATGAATTGTCCGTAATACATCTCGGGCAGACGACCTGCGGCAAAGTCACCGCCCGTCACGCGCATCAAGAGCAAGCCTTTGACTTTTTCGGGGTGACGCTGGTTGTAGAGCATTGACAGTCGCGCACCCGATGAGGTGCCACCAATGAATGCGGTGGAAGCGCCGAGTTCATCCAGCAGCAGGGCTAAGTCATCGGCCCAAATTTCTTCTTCGCCATCTTGTCCCGCAATGAGGACGTCTGAGGCGCCTGTGTTGCGACGATCGTGCAGCAACACTTGAAACCCCTTAGCGGCAATTTTTTCTGCAAACGGAATGAACTCGTTGAACCCACGCCGTCCGCCAGTGATGAGGGCTAGCCATGGACCTGTTTCGCCGAAAACACGGTAATGAATGTTGACATCTCGAATCTTGATAACTGGCATGTGATTTTCTTTCTGGTCCATTACTCGGGTTTGATGTTGAGTTGCTTGATGAGTTTTGCTTTCTCATCGAAGTCAGCGCGCAGCCGCTTGTCAAAATCGCGTCGGCCTAAGTAAGAGACGCGTTGATTTAAACGTGCAGCGGCGGTACGGAAACTGTCGGAGGAGGTCACTTCCGCACAGGTTTTTTCTAAACTTGCCAACACCGACTCAGGTGTGCCACGGGGCGCAAACATGCCGTTCAAGCCGGGTACGCCAGCCGAGTGTCCGAGTTCAGCCATCGTTGGCACATCGGGGTAGGCGAAGTGGCGTTGTTCTGCAAACACGGCCAGTGGGCGCACGCCCTTGCCAGCCATGCCGGAAATGGATGCAGCAGAAAAAGTGATTTCGTTGCTCATCAACTGCGGCAAGATTTGCGGCTCTCCCCTGAATGGGACATGGACTGCGTCAAGTCCTGCAGTGGCTAACCATGCGGATGCTGCCAGGTGCGGAACCGACCCCACGCCAGTCGTTGCCCAACTGAATTTACCGGGTTGTGATTTACCAGCGGCCACCAGCTCTTGGTATGTTTTGTAAGGTGATGCAGCCCCTACAAACAAAGCCATCACGTTTTCAAAGCTCTGACACACAGGCACAAATGAATCGTAGTGGTAAGTCACGCTCTTGATGATGTGGGGCGCAATCGTCAGTGGGGTATTCGGCGAGATGGCCACCGTGTAACCATCCGGCTTTGCTGCCGCCAAGGCCGTAAAACCAATGGTGGCCGCAGCGCCTTCGCGGTTGACGATAGGAAACGCTTGCCCCGTCATTTTTGAGAACTCAGACGCTAAAGCTCTTGCCATGAGATCAACCCCATGACCCGCTGGAAATGGAACGATCACCGTCACGGGGCGTGAAGGAAACGCGTCCTGCGATTGCGCCGAAAAAATAGTTAACCCGACACATGCAGCCAAAAATGAGGCGCCCAGTTTCAACATAAAAACTCCTTATTGAGAAATTCAGTCCATGGAAATATGGGCGCGCTTGCCCAGCGCGGTAAACATCTCAACCTCTTTTGCCATCCGCGCGGTGATCTCGCTGGGTCGTTCATAGACCGGCGTCACACCTTGCGCGAACAGCTGTGCTTGCAGGTCAGGATCCTTCATCGCTTGTTCAATCAGGGAGGCCAACTTGGCAATGATGGGTGCAGGTGTTTTGGGCGGTGCAGAAATGCCGACCCATGTTTCTAGAACCAGTCCGGGTTTGATTTCTGCCAAGGTCGGCACATTCGGTAACTGGGGTGAGCGTGTCGCGCCAGTCACCGCCAGGGCTTTGAGTGCGCCAGCTTTGACTTGCGCGACCGTTGAACTAAGGCCAGGCACCGACATCGTGACTTGGCCGGCCATGAGATCCGTCATCGCGGGTCCAGAACCTCGGTAGGGCACATGCACCCAGTCGAGACCGAAGGCTTCTTTCACCAACTCAGCACTGAGGTGCGAGGCAGAACCGTTACCTGCGGATGCATAGTTGTACTTGCCTGGCGCAGCTTTTGAAGCCGCAATGAGTTCCTGCAAGTTGTCAAAGGGCGCCTTGCCATTGACCACCACTGCAAATGGAAGGACGCCAAAAGTAGCGATATGGCTAAAGCCCTCCACGGCCTCAAAAAGCGGTTTTTTACTCAGGGCAGAACTCACGGGCATCGCGCCGTTGCTCAACAACACGGTATAGCCATCGGGTGCGGCGCGCGAGACTTCGGATGCACCCACGGCACCCCCTGCGCCCGCACGCGTCTCCACCACAAATGGCTTGCCAGAGAGTGTGGAGAGGCGAGTGGCTAGCAGGCGAGCGGGGCCATCAAAGCTGCCCCCAGGCGGGAAAGGCACGACTAAGCGCACCGCTTTTTCGGGGTAATCGGCGGCGGCGGGTGCAGACCACAAAGTCAGCCCTGAAAGCAGTGACAACAATAAAAAACAGCGCCGCTTAGGTGAAATCATCATCAACATCTTTCTCTGTGGTCAGGTGCTCGCAGTGTCGACACATGGCAAAAACTTGGCTGTCTTTTCCGAGACAAAGTTTGGTTGCGTGCGCAAGCCAGGTTGCAATCAATCGGTGGCTAGGATGCGCTCCATCGTGATCGGCAGCTGCTTAATCCTGACGCCAAGTGCGTCGTGAACAGCATTTCCAATGGCGGCTGCTGTGGGTCCTTGTGTGGCTTCACCG